>JANOAW010000980.1:0-4629 GCA_031411355.1 Hyphomicrobiaceae bacterium
GACAGGAGCTGAAATCCCATGATGCTATTCGGCTCGATCCTGTGGACTTTGTTGGCCTTTCTGATTGTCTTGTCGATCCTGGTCGTGATCCACGAACTCGGTCACTACTCAGTCGGGCGCTACTATGGCGTGCGCGTCGCGGCGTTCTCGGTCGGCTTTGGACCGGAACTTTATCACCGCATCGACAAGAACGGGACGCGCTGGCGCATCGCGGCCATACCCCTCGGCGGCTATGTCAAATGGGCCGACGACGAAAACGGCGCCAGCATGCCGGATCGCGACGCTCTCGCGCGCATGACGCCCGAACAGCGTGCCGGCTCGTTTCACGCCAAGCCCGTCGGCCAGCGGGCCGCGATCGTCGCGGCCGGTCCGATCGCCAACTTTCTGCTCGCCTTCCTGCTGTTTACGCCGGTGTTCTGGCTGTACGGCGACTACCGCGCGCCGGCCAAAATCAGTGAAGTGGTCGCCGGCGGTATGGGTGAGCGCGCCGGCTTCAAAGCCGGTGACCGGGTCAAGTCGATCGACGGTGTGGCTGTCTTCACGTTTGAAGATCTGGTCGAGAAGGTCAGCCGCAGCCCTGATCAAACGCTGACGTTCGTTGTCGAACGCAACGGTCGTCTGGAAACGCTGACGGCGACGCCGCGGCTGGAAAATACCGATACGATCGTCAAGCGCATCGTCAAGGCGGGCCGGCTCGGCCTGAAGGGGCCAGTCAAGGAAGACATCGAGAAAATCGAATTTAGTCTTCCGGGGGCATTCGCTCACAGCGTCAATCAGAGCGTGAATATCGTCGTCAAGACCCTTGCCTATCTGTGGCGCGTGATCACCTTCCAGGTGCATGGCGATCAGATCAGCGGCGTGGTCGGCATCGCCGTCACATCGGGTGAAGTTGCCAAGTTCGGGGTCGTCGCCATGATCATGCTGGTTGCGGGCATGTCGGTGAACTTGGGATTCGCCAACCTGTTGCCGATTCCGATTCTCGATGGCGGCCATCTGGTGTTCTATGCCTTCGAAAAACTATTGGGCAAACCTCTGAGCGAGAGAACGCAGGAATACGCGTTCAGGTTTGGAATTTCCGTGCTTTTACTGCTGTTTATGTACGCCATGTTCAACGATGTGACCGGCTATAATTGGAGCAAAGTGCTGTCAGGAAAGCCGAGTTGAGCACGTGCCGACGCCTAGCTATCGATGACGGCGTGGTGCACTGCAGCACGCCGTCTGGCGTTTTGAACGTCGATCATCATGTGAGTTCCGGCAGTCCGGCGCGCCGAATAAACGGCAATAAATTCAACGAATTACAAATTTTGAGCCAGCGTGCCGCAGGTGGTTTGAGCCGGCATTTCCGATTATACCGGGGTGAAGCAGATTTGCCACTTCCCCACCCCTTGCTGAATCGTTAAACATCGCGATGGGCGTAACTCGCCTCGATGTCGCTATGGTGTGCATGGCGAAGTCGAGGAGAGCTCCGAATGTCGATCGACACCTGCATGCTGAGATAGTGTGTGGTGTGGCAACTCGGCATCTGGTGACCAAAGTCGAGTGCCGTAAGCGTCGAAGCCGTGCTCCAATGCCGTCAGGTGTCGGGGGACAGCTCAAAAAGACGAAACGCGTTCGCGTTGGAACGAGAAGCGCCCTGAAGTCGGATGGCTCACACGCGCCGGTGTGAGTCGTTGGCGAGTACCGGGGGATCGGCGAACCGAAAGGCAGACGCTGCACATGCGTAGTTTCGGGGTTATCAGGCGGCTTGCCGCAGCGTTGGTGTTGGGAACACCTGCTGTCGCGGCAGTGGCCTTCATGTCGGCAGTGCCCGCAATCGCACAATCTGGGGTCATTCGTGACATTGCCGTCAACGGCAATCGTCGTGTCGACGCGCAGACAGTGCGCACATATCTGAAATTCAACGTTGGCGACGCCTATGACGCCGGCAAGGTCGATCAGTCGATCCGGGCGTTGTTCTCGACCGGCTTGTTCGCCGACGTCAGCATCACGCGCACCGCCAACGGTGTGGCTGTGACCGTGCGCGAAAATCCGGTCGTCAACCAGGTTGCCTTCGAGGGCAACAGCGAGGTCGAGAAGGCCACGCTCGAAGGCGAAGTGCAGCTCAAATCGCGCTCCGTTTACACACGCTCGAAAGTGCAGGCCGACGTCCAGCGCATCCTGGACATCTACCGTCGCCAGGGTCGGTTCGCCGCTAAGGTCGAGCCAAAGCTGATCGAACTGAGTGACGGCCGCGTCAACGTCGTGTTCGAAATCAACGAGGGCGGCGCGACGAAGGTCAAGAGCATCTCGTTCGTCGGCAACCGTGCCTTCAACGATGGCCAGCTGCGCGACATCATCACCACGTCACAGTCGGGCTTGTTCGACTTCCTCAAGGGCACCAATATCTACGATCCCGACCGCCTCGCGCTCGATCGTGAATTACTGCGCCAGTACTATCTCAAGAACGGCTATGCCGACGTTCGCATCGTGTCCGCCAATGCGGAACTCGATCGTGACGGCTCTGGCTTCTTCATCACATTCGTCGTCGAAGAAGGTCCGCTGTTCAAATTTGGCTCGGTCAACATCGAGTCAAAACTCGGTGGCGTGAATATCCCACGTCTGCAGAGTGAAGTCCTGACCCAGTCTGGCGCACTCTTCGATCTGTCCGCCTTGGACAAGAGCACCGAGAAGTTGACCTTGGCTGTTTCCGAGCAAGGTGTCGCATTCGCCCGTGTTCGTCCGCAGACGACCCGCGACAGCACCGGACAAGCCATCAACGTCACGTATCTCATCGATGAAGGCCCGCGGATCTACATCGAGCGCATCAACGTCAACGGTAACCAGCGCACGCAGGATTATGTCGTCCGCCGCGAGTTCCGACTTGCCGAAGGCGACGCCTATAATCCGCTGATGGTCGAACGTGCCAAGAAGCGGCTGCAGAATCTTGGCTTCTTCAAAACGGTCGACGTCAAACGCCGTCAAGGTGGCGCTCAGGATCGCGTCGTCCTCGACGTCGACTTGATCGAACAATCAACGGGTGAGTTGTCGTTCGGCGCCGGTTATTCGACGGCCGAGGGTGTCATCGGTGACATTTCGCTCACTGAACGTAACCTGCTCGGCAATGGTCAGTTCGTTCGCTTGCGTCTTGCCGGTTCGACATCGCGCACGCAGATCGATCTGAGTTTCACCGAACCGCGCTTCCTCGATCGGAATATCGCGGCCGGCTTCGACATCTTCCATAAGGGTACGACCAAGTCGACGACCCAGCCGTTCGCGACCATGAAGACGGGCGGCTCTCTGCGCCTCGGCTTCCCCATCGCTGAAAACTTCTGGATGCACACGTCCTACACGCTCTCCTACGACGTGATCAAAGACGTCGAGACGACCGCTTCACGTGCGATCAGGGAAGCTGCGGCGTTCAAGGATGGCAAGACCATCACATCGTCGAGCGGCATCGGCCTCACGTATGATGCGCGAAACCACCCGAACACACCGACCCGCGGTTTCTTCCTTACGGCCGGCGCTGATCTCGCAGGCTTGGGCGGCGACGTGAAATATCTGCGGACCAATGCTGAAGCCCGCGGCTACTATCCGGTCACGGAAAAGATCACCTTTGTCGCTCGTGGCGCCGCAGGTCACATCATGGGCTACGGCGGCGACGATGTTCGTCTGCTCGATCTGTTCCAAAAGGGTGGCGAGACGGTGCGTGGTTTCGCGACCTCGGGCTATGGTCCCCGTGATCTCGTGTACCAGCCGTCGGCCGGTACCTATGCTTACGGCAGCGGCGACGCGCTCGGCGGAGCCACCTACTGGACCACGACGGCTGAGTTGCGCTTCCCCATCCCTTTGGTTCCGGATGAACTTGGTATCAGCGGCGCCGTGTTCGCCGATGCTGGTTCGTTGTTCGGTGCCGGTGCGAAAGCCAAGGAGCTCAACACCGAGTGTGGCAAAGCGGCCCCGAATGGAGGCCAGGGCGTCTGCCTCGCCGATAGCTCTTCAATCCGCGCTTCCGTGGGTGCCAGCTTGCTCTGGAACTCACCACTGGGACCCCTTCGCCTCGACATCGCCAAGGCGCTCAAGAAAGAAGACTACGACAAGACTCAGTTGATCCGCTTCGGCGCCTCGACCAAGTTCTGAGGTCCGCCTACCCGCATCACCGAACGGCCCGCAACAACGCGGGCCGTTTCGATTCTGGGCTCCAACTCATGGGCTCCAACTTGGCGGGGTCGAGGCCCCCTCGCCTGTCCGCCAACGCGGGTAGGGTGCCGCCTCCCGGCGGCATGCGAGAGGCGTTCCGCCCCCTCGCGCTCCCCCGACAAGGGCTGCGCCCTTGACCCAATCGTAAGATTCACGCGGGGTTGCCATCGCGTCGCCTTCTAAAGCCCTTTGGGCAATGCTATCCCGCGCCATGACCGACACCGCCCTCATCCGCAATTTCTCGATTATCGCCCACATCGACCACGGCAAATCCACGCTGTCGGATCGGTTGATCCAGTTGTGCGGCAACGTCGCCCAACGCGATATGCAGGATCAGATCCTCGATTCGATGGACATCGAACGCGAGCGTGGCATCACCATCAAGAGTAATACGATCACGCTGAACTATCGTGCTCCGGATGGTAAAGACTATCTGTTGAATCTCATCGACAC
>JANOAW010000981.1:0-2194 GCA_031411355.1 Hyphomicrobiaceae bacterium
CCTGCACGGCACGCGGAACACCCCATCGAGCTACCAGCTGCGTCAGTGGATCACCGGCTCACACCGAGACCTGCTCGTCGCCAACGCCAAGTTCCCGCTTGAGACCTACACCGGCCACATCACCAAAGATCTGTTCGGCGACATCGAACTGTTTGCCGACGCTGAACAATTCTGGCGCCTCCAACGCGAGGCCGTCACCGCCTTGCGGCAGACGTTTCTCGATGCCGGCTGGACCACCGTCAAAATCTGGGACACCGAAAACTACTACCGCCCCTACGACTACAAGGCGGGCAAGAAAGCCAACGGCGCTGAAGTCCACATCGTCATCGAAGCCGACGGCAAAGTGACGACCCACACAGGTCGTATCACCGTGCTCGCCGAACGTCCGACCACACGCGCAAATGATGCCGCCGACGGTACCGACACCGTACAAGCCGACGCGCTTGACCGGCCAGAACTGACCGCGGCGCAAACACGCTACGTCGATGCCATCCGCTATGCGGCAGTCCGCGCAGCCCTCACCGAACACCCCGCCAAAGGCGCGCGATGGATGATCGCCCATCTCATCGGTGGACACGCCGAAAACCTCAACGCAAAACGCGCCTATCCTCGCTGCGACGAAGCCGAGGAGATCGCAGCCGTTGAAGCGCTCCCCGACACTAAAGCGTTTGCAACCGCCGTTTCCGATGTCGCAACGACCTTGGGCTTGCCGAACCAAGACCACCTCGTCGGCAACCTCTCAGGCTCACGCCACGCCTGTCTCGCCGAGATCTACCAGGCCCTGTCCTGCGTGTCCGACACGGACCTCCTCTACATCGCAACGCTCATCATGGCGGAAACACTCGCCGTCGGCTCGAACATCGTCGAACTTGTTGGCCAAGATCTCAGCGTGATCCCGGCCATTGATGCAGCAACAGCAGGGCCTCTCGTCACGACCTTGCGCGGCAGCGACATGCTGACCGCCATTCTCGCTGAAGTCGGATCGAAATCGCTCGCCAAGGACACGGCAACAAGCCCAACAGCCAAGAAGAAGGAGCTGATCGCGGCGCAGCTCGCCAAGGCAAAAGCGCCGTGGGCCGCCAAGTGGCTCCAGTTCCCCGCTGCCGCCTACACCGACAAGCCCGTAACCGCCGCACAGCGTGTTGGCGCCTGACGCCGTACGCGAAGGGTCCGCATGCCCCCGGTCATGCGGACCGCCGAAGCGATGGCGACGCAGACCGGTCTGTCTCAGGGTGCGGCTACAGATGGCCACGCTCTGTTCGGCAAATGGCAGGTCTGAGGGGATTTCCGAGCGTGGCGACACCGGCCGGCGACCGAGCATTGTGACCCGGGCACTAATCGCTACCGCGATAGCGCCAGCCTGTAATGCCGGTAACCAGTCGCGAGGGAAGCTGAATCGGGGTGGGGAGCCCCAATTTGAGGATCGAGGTCTTCGCAACCTCACCCCAGGACTGGAACTCCCCATGACGAACTCTACCGGCATTTCTCCGCTGCGCCAGCGCATGATCGACGACATGGTTGCCCGCGACATGTTTGGATTGTTCCCCGCACGTCTGCAGCCGGCGTCAGCGGACCAACATGCTGGTGAACTTGGTCGGCCGTTTGGCCCACCTCAAGCCATTGCCCAGTATGCGCCGCTGTTGCCCATCGCCACGCCGCTTCCGACACCGCCTGCGGCATTCATGAGCCAGTCGACGACAGTCGAGCCGTTTTGCAGCAACATGTCGCTGCGTCCGTCGCCGTTGTAGTCGCCTGTGCCGACCACGCTCCAATCGGCCACGCCATAGCCGAGCGTATTCCCGGTCACCGCAACCCCGTTCTGGACCAGCCAATTGACGATCGTGCTGCCGTTTTTAAGCGCAGTGTCCGTTGTGCCGTCGCCGTTGAAATCCCCGGTCCCGACCACTTTCCAGCCAGGGAAACTGGAATTGACGAGATTGCCGCTGACGACCGCACCATTCTGCATCCGCCAAACGACGATCGATCCACCGTTTTGCAGCAGTACGTCGCTGTCGCCGTCGCCATCGAAATCACCCGAGCCGACAACGGTCCAATCGTAAGCGGTGTCCCGGCCCCACATTCTGCGTGACCTCGCGCCGTGGTTACGTGTCGATCCATGAGAGATCGATTTGACCATACGCTTGAGCGTAAGCTCGACACGAAGCCGGACAGCAGCGTCGTGGTTTGGCCGTCG
>JANOAW010000982.1:0-9876 GCA_031411355.1 Hyphomicrobiaceae bacterium
GCCTCGACCAGCGCCTTCACCTTCTCGACGTACTTCGATTTGTCCGGGGCCTTGAAGTCGAAGGGCTCCTTGGCGGCCTTCTCGGCGAGCTTGATGATCGCGTCGATGACCGGCTGGAAACCCTTGTGGCCGAGCGTGACGGCTTCGAGCATCTTGGCTTCGGACAGCTCCTTGGCTTCGCTCTCGACCATCATGACGGCATCGGTCGTGCCGGCGATGACGAGATCGAGTTCACTCTTGGCCATCTCGTCGATCAGCGGGTTGAGCACCAGCTCGCCGTTGACGAGGCCGACGCGGGCGGCGCCGATGGGGCCGAGGAACGGCAGGCCCGACAGGGTGAGTGCTGCGGACGCAGCGACCATGCCGAGAATGTCGGGATCGTTCTCGAGATCATGGCTGAGAACGGTGATGACGACTTGGACTTCGTTTTTGAAGCCGTCCATGAACAGGGGGCGGATCGGACGGTCGATCAAACGCGAGGTGAGCGTCTCTTTTTCGGTCGGACGGCCTTCGCGCTTGAAGTATCCACCGGGGATCTTGCCCGCGGCGTAGGTTTTTTCCTGGTAGTTGACGGTGAGCGGGAAGAAATCGATGCCGGGCTTGACGGTGCGGGCGCCGACGACGGTGGCGAGCACGGACGTTTCGCCATACTGGGCGACAACTGCGGCGTCGGCCTGACGGGCCATCTTACCGGTTTCGAGCTTCAGTTTTCGGCCGGCCCAATCGAGCTCTACGCGGTGGGTTTCGAACATTCGGATATATCTCTCAGACAGCGAAACGGCGTGCGTCCCATACGCAGCCGCAGGGAGGGAAAGCAGCATTTGCCGGGTACCTCGACGGTCCCGGCTTCACGCTGCGATCCAGACCGGGGCGCATTGCAGTCGACCGGATCCGACGCCCGCGCTGGCCCACAGCAGAGCCGGATCGGCTCGTTGCAATGGCGGCGGAATGCCCCGATGACGGGTCCGGTCGTTTATCGTGCCGCAACGGCGGCCAACAAAAAAATTTAGCGACGCAGTTCCAAGCGCTCCAGAAGCACTTTGTATCGCGACTCGTCTTTTTTCTTGATGTGATCCAGCAGCGAACGGCGGGCCGATACCATTTTCAGCAGGCCGCGGCGCGAGTGGTTGTCTTTCTTGTGGGTCTTGAAGTGATCGGTGAGGCCGTTGATGCGCTCGGTCAATAGAGCGATCTGCACCTCGGGAGATCCGGTATCACCCGCTTTGCGGGCGTAGTCCTTCATGACCTGTTTCTTCTTGGCGATCGTCATCGACATCGGGCAGTCCTTTCTCTTGGGCGACCAATGGAGCGCCCATCGATCGAATAGTGGCTATGCCACCGGGTGCGGCCTTGGCCGGGATGTCGTCCAGCCGGGTCACAACGATGCGATCAGACCAGAACGGATGGGTTCAAGCCGACGCGGTGCGGCTTATACACGGAATTCAGCTGCGGGATAGTGGCAGCCGTCCAGTGCCGTTGCCCAGTGCTGTTGCCCGGTGCCGCCAATGTGGCGACCTCATGCGAGAACGCTCGTGACGAAGGCAATGATCGCATCGGCGACGACTTCTGGTTGTTCGCGGTGAGGCGCGTGTCCGCAGCCCGGAAGGACGATCTTCTGCACCGGCCCAGGCGCTGCATCGACGATGGCGTCGAGTTGGGCGAGGGTCCCGTATTCGTCTGCATCGCCCTGTATCAGTAACGTGCGACAGGCGAGCCGTTGCACGTCGGCCCCGAGAGACCAGCCGCGGAACCTCGGTGACAGCCAGATCCTCGACCAGCCGAGGAAGGCATCGTCGACGTTGGTGTGATGGCGCATCAAGCGGCGGCGCAGGTCGGTCGTCTCGTAGGTGTCGACCGCGCGGGCGATGCTCTGAAGGCTGATCGGCTCGACGAAGACGTGAGGCGCCATCAGAACGACAGCCGGAATGGCATGGGCCGGGCTTGCCGCATGGATCAAAGCGATCGAGGCGCCGTCCGAATGACCGACGAGAATCGGGCGCTTGATGTGCAGGCCGTCGAGAAGCCGCGGCAACACGACGGCCGCTTCCTCGTGCATGAAGTTCGGCTCACGGTGTCCGTCGAGGCAGGCCGAGCGACCATAGCCGAAACGCGAATAGACCAGGGCCCGACAGCCCGTACGTCGCGCAACGATATCGGGGAAATCGCGCCACAACGATATCGAACCGAGGCCCTCGTGCAGAAAGACGAGATATGGCTTGTCCGCTGCGCCCGGCAGCAGGCGATAGTCGATGGCGCGTCCGTCGAGATCGAAGGTGGGCATGCGCGGTCGGTCCGGTTGCTCTTTCAACTCTGGTCTGCCGGAGAAAGGCCTGTCGCTCACTCTCGATGGTTGCGCTTCAGCCTGTCTTTGAGGCCCATGCTTGCGATACCCGTGACCGGCAACGCGTTGGCAAGTTCGTAGGCTTCGATCGCACGTTGCATGCCGGCGCCATAGCTGCCGTCGAGCGTGCCGTGATAAAAGCCGAGCGCCGTCAAGGCCGCCTGTACATCGCGAATGCCAATCGATGTCGAGATGATGGTCGCGGACCTGAACGGCTCCACGCGGTCGATGAATGCGCTGGCCGCGACAGCCGTATTCGCCACGGGCTCCGGTTGGGACGTCACGGCCGCTCGGCCTGCTTCGCCCAGGACCACCCGCGACTGCACATAGGTGCCGATGTTGATGCCGATCACCCGCGACCCCTTGGGCGTTGCCGCGAAGACCGGGGACCCCGACGACGCGCCGCCCGTGTCGCACGTGTGCAGCAAGATCGCCTCCGGCACTTTGAAGTCGGCTGCGATGGTGCGCCACTCGACGCCTGGAAACGAGCGCTCGACTGAACAGGGACGCGAGTATGCCTGCCGCCAGAGCGTGAAATCGCGATGATAAGCAATCTGGAAAATACGTCCCGCGCGCCCTTCACGCACGGCGTCCTCGGCCGGCATGGGGACAAGGTCCAGCACGTGTGTGCATGTGCGTCGCGCCAGCCTCACCAGGGCCCAGTCACTCGATGCATCGATCGGCGGGGAGACCTTCAGAGCCATCGATCCGGTAAGTACATTCTGTGCAGTTGCGCCCGTATCGTAGCCGGCGATGCGCGCGAGATCGCGCACTTGATCGTAGTTGCGGGCAAACCAGAAGTCGGCAAGGCGTGGCCGCCGCTCGCCCGCCGTCTTGAACAGGCAGTGGCCCGCGGTCGCGATCATCGCGTCGCCGACGCAAAAGGCTGTGCAGACCGAGCGCGTGCGCATGTCGATCAACAAGCCGATCGCACTCTGCTCGTCTGAGTAGTTTGCTGGCAAGGGCACGCGGTCGTCCGACCCGAAAACGGCAACGGGAGACGCGGCAATGGGAGGGGCCGGCCACGCGTCGGCGCCTGCAAAAGCAGCCTCCGCGCTCATCGCGCAGATTGAGACAGCCACGGCGAGCACTGTTGATAAACCACGCATCATGCGGACATTACCAAGAATTAATATCGGTGAAAGGTTTGCGTAAGCCACGGTTTGCGAGTGTGCCGTCAAGACACAGGGGCATGACCCGCCGCTGACAGCTAAATCCTCGGAGGATCTCATGATCAGAGTTCATCGTCACATCGCCGCCGCAGCCCTGCTTGGTCTTGGTACGACACTCGCGCTACCGGCCCTGCCGCTGTTCGCCCCGAGCGGGCCAGCACTCGCACAAGTCGCCCCACGCGGCGCCCCATCGTCGTTCGCCGACCTTGCGGACAAGGTCAAGCCGTCGGTCGTGTCGATCCAGGTTTCCGGCAGCCCGCGCGTTGCCTCGGGCGCGCCGGCTGCACGTGGCCAACCTCCGCGCGGCGGTCCGCGTCTGCCTGAATCTATCCCCGAAGAATATCGCAAATTCTTCGAAGATTTCCTCGGCAAGGGCTTGCCCGGCGCTCCCGGCGGGCAAGGACAGCTGCCTCCAACGTCGATGGGTTCCGGTTTCGTCATCTCCGAAGACGGCTACGTGGTCACCAACAACCACGTCGTCGAAAACGGCTCGAAATACCTGATCACTTTCGATAGCAAGAAAAAGTACGAGGCCGAATTCATCGGCTCGGATGCCCGCACCGACGTGGCGCTGCTCAAGATCAAGAGCACCGACCGTTTTCCTGCCGTGCCGTTCGCCAAGAAAGATTCACGCGTCGGTGAATGGGTAATCGCGGTTGGAAACCCATTCGGCTTCGGTGGCACCGTAACCGCCGGCATCGTCTCGGCGATGTCGCGTGATCTCGATGGCTCGGCTGCCTTGAACGACTTCATTCAAATCGATGCGGCCGTCAATCGCGGCAATTCCGGTGGTCCGACGTTCAACATGGACGGAGAAGTCATCGGCGTGAACACCGCCATCTATTCGCCGTCCGGCGGCAACGTCGGCATCGCCTTCGCTATTCCGGCCCGCACCGTCACCGAGATCGTCAACCAATTGAAGTCTGGCGGTACGGTCAGTCGCGGCTGGCTCGGTGTCCAGATCCAGAACGTCGATGACGATTCGGCTGCAGCGCTCGGCCTGTCCGAGGCCCGCGGTGCGATCGTCGGCGCGGTGACCGCTGGCGGCCCGGCGCAGACATCCGGCCTCAAAGATGGCGACACCATCTTGACCGTCGATAATGCGAAGATTGCCGACAGCCGCGATCTCGCCCGCAAGATCGCGGGCTATGCACCGAACTCGCAGGTTGCCGTCGGCATCATGCGCAATGGCAAGGCGGAGATGGTCACAGTCAAGCTTGGCGACTTCAAGGATGCCAGCGGCGCACCGACCGTGCCGGCCAAGGTCGAACCGTCGAAGCCCGCCGGCAATGCGACTGAACTGTCGAGCCTCGGCCTCACGCTTGCGGCGCCAGGATCGCCGCAGGCCAAGTCTATCCGGGACGGCGTCTTGATCACCGACGTGATCGGCACTTCGGACGCGGCCCAGAAGGGGTTGAAAGCCGGTGACGTCATCCTCGACGTGTTCGGTCAGGCGACCAACAGTGCAGCCGATGTTTCGAAAGCACTCGACGATGCCGAGAAGCAAGGTCGCGCAGTGGTCATGCTGCGGGTCAAGTCGGGTGAAGCCGCTCGCTACGTCCCGGTCAAGATCAAGAAGGGTTGATCGCCTGATACGGCGCGTCTGACAAATGTGGTGGCCGATGGGCGGCCGATGGGGTGGATTGGAGTGATATCCTGTCCGCCCCGAACGCGTCAGACCGCCCCGATCCCCGACGGTTGCGCCGTTCCATTGGTCCTCCGGTACATCGCGAACATTCATGCGCCTCCTCGTCATCGAAGACGACGCCGATATCGCGGCATTTCTCGCCAAATCACTGCGTGAGGCTGGTCATACCGTGGACGTCGCCAACGACGGCGATACAGGGTTCAGTCTGGCAGATGCAGGCGGCTATGATGTGCTGATCGTCGATCGCATGCTGCCCAAGCGGGACGGTCTGTCGATCGTGCAGGCGGTGCGCGCCAAGCCGGACCGTACGCCGGTTCTCATTTTGTCGGCGTTGGCCCAGGTGGACGACCGTGTCAAAGGCCTGCGGGCTGGCGGCGATGATTATCTGACGAAGCCGTTCGCTTTTTCGGAATTGATTGCGCGTGTCGAGGCCTTGGCGCGGCGGGCTGCTCCTGAGGAGCAATCGACACGCTACGTCGTCGGAGACCTTGTGCTCGATCGGCTGGCGCGGCGCGTCACTCGGGGTGCCACGGTGCTGGATCTGCAGACGCGCGAATTCCGTTTGCTTGAATTCCTGATGCGCCATGCTGGTCAGGTGGTGACGCGCACCATGTTGCTCGAACACGTCTGGGACTATCATTTCGATCCGCAGACCAACGTCATCGACGTGCACATCTCGCGGTTGCGTTCGAAGATCGACAAGGGCTTCGATGCGCCGTTGCTGCACACCGTTCGCGGCGCCGGCTATGTGATGCGCGCTGGTAGTACATAATTGCCGAGCTGGCCGGGGAGGAACCATGAAGCTCGCCTCCTCGCTCCCTTTACGCGCGACGCTCGGTGCCGCGGCCGTCCTGGTCGCAGCCCTTGCCCTGTTGATTGCCGTTGTCGGTGCCGCAGCCAATCGGACGTTGTCGGAACGCACGCTCGATGCCTTGGATGCCGACCTCACCGAGGCGCGGGCTGTGTTCACGGCCGATGGTCTCGACGCCTTGGCGCGGTTTCTCGATCGTCGCAGTGGGTCGGGCGGACCGACACGGTATGGCCTTGCTGTCGACGGCGGATCGAAACGCGGCGTGCTGGCGCCTGAGTTGATCACGCGCGTGCAGGATCGCGCGGTGTTTCATTATGTCGATCCGCTGCGCGGTGGTTCACATCTGGCCGTCGGTCGCCGCGCCGTGGTGCCGCTCCCTGACGGTCGGAGCGCAATGCTGTTGCTGGCGCACGATATCGACGATCAGAGCCGGCTTGCGCGCACCATTCAGATGATGGCATTCGCCGGAACCGCGGGCATCGCAATTGCGGCGTTCGGTTTCGGCATCTATGCGCGGCGAAGATTGCTCACGCGAGTCGATACTGTGATCGGCACCAGCCGCGCCATCATGTCCGGCGATCTGTCGCGACGCATTCCGCGGGATGCTTCGGGTGACGAGATCGACCAGATGGCCGAGACGCTGAACGGCATGCTCGCCCGTATCGAAGATCTCATGTCGGCGCTGCGAGAGGTGTCAGACAACATCGCCCATGATCTGCGCACGCCGTTGAACCGTTTGCGGCTGATCGCTGAGGATGCGCAGCGACGGGCAACGTCGCGCGGTGCGACGGAAGAGGCACTCGGCCGTATCATCGAAGAGGCCGACGGGCTTATCAACACATTCAACGCCATGCTGCTGATCACGCGTCTCGAGCACGGTGTCGGGCTTGAGAGCTTCGAACCTGTCGACGTCGCACGCCTGGTCGACGATACCGCCGAACTCTACCTGCCCGTCGCGGAAGACGCGAATCTGGTCGTTCGTGTCGAGACGCAATCGGCAGGTGGGATGACGGTGCTCGCCAATCGCCAACTGCTCGGGCAAGCGGTTGCGAACCTGATCGACAACGCGATCAAATATACGCAACCCAACCCTCGACGGGGCCGGGCGGACGTCGTCATTTCCGTCACCGCGACCGAGAGCACGCTGGCGATCGTCGTCGCCGACAGTGGGCCCGGTATCGCGGTCGAAGATCGGGCTCGCGCGCTGAAACGCTTCGTGCGGCTTGAGAAGTCGCGGTCGTTGCCTGGCACGGGGTTGGGGCTCAGCCTCGCAGCCGCCGTCGCGGGCTTGCATCACGGTGAAATCCGGCTCGACGACAATGCGCCGGGACTGCGGGCGTCACTGATCCTACCTCGAACGGCGTCATGATTTGGTCCTGTAGTATCTAATTTGGAAAGTGATCGATTATACTGTTGACAAGTCGGCGGAGCAGGTAGAGTTTAATCTTGTGAGTAGCCGAGATATCGTCATCGTGGATTTCAGGAGTGTGAAATTCTGGACGGTTTGCTTGGAAGCTCGCTTTCTGCAACCACTTGCGGAGGGAGCATGACGCCACCGGCTATACGATGCGGTCCCGTACGGTTGCGGGACTACGGCGCGGGGTGCGGTTTTTGACGAAACCATGTGATTTCGTCGAATATGGCAATCGCGAACGCGCCGCTCATATACATCATCGATCTGACAACGCTCGCTGATAAAGTGTAGCGTATTAAAAGTCCGAATAGTATTCGGACAAACAGCACTCGGATTGGACGATGACGCGGAGTTAACGATTTGGTGCGTGACGAGTGAAAGCGTTGCGTGTTAATTTGAAATGCAAGGGTGCAGCCGAGACCGGCGCGCCGTTTGTTGAAACTCCGGTTGTCGACAATATCAACGTGCAGCCTGCCGATCGCTTTCGCAGCGCGGCGGGCTTTATTTTTTTTGTCCGAACAGAATTCAGCAATCGCCTCTGGTTGGCGGTGGCGGGGCAGGAAATACCGGATCACTCATGCGTCGCGGCTTTGTCGTCGGCGCCCGAGCCAGCGGCCGGCCAACAGCCCGCACTTGCAGCTTGTTCCTTTACGTCGGTGCGCTTAAGGTGCTTGCAAGATCAACACTCTTGAGTCGCCTGACGCGCAGGGAAGAGTGACCTTCGGGTCATTTCGAGCATGGTCGATACGGGAAACCGGGCGCCACGTCCCTGATACCAGGTGCCGAGGAACATGCCGTGACCGGTCCTCCCGATCCGCGCGGCGCTGGATCGCCGCCCGGTTCCGGGAGACAATCTGGTGGCCCGTCACCTGTTTATGCCGCGCTTGACCTCGGCACGAACAACTGCCGTCTGCTCGTCGCGCGGCCGTCTCGTCGCGGCTTCAAAGTGATCGACGCGTTTTCCCGCATCATCCGCTTGGGCGAGGGTGTCACGGCATCCGGGCGTTTGTCCGATGCGGCCATGGCGCGAACCGCATTAGCCTTGCAGATCTGCGCCGCCAAAGTATCGCGACATCAGGTGACCCGTAAGCGCATGGTTGCGACCGAGGCCTGTCGGATTGCGGCCAACGGCCCCGAATTCCTGGATCGCATTCGAGAGGACACCGGACTCGGTATCGAAATCCTGTCGCGCGAAGACGAGGCTCGCTTGGCGGTATCGGGGTGCGCGACGCTGATCGATCCTGATGCCGATCTGGTGCTGGTGTTCGACATCGGGGGGGGATCGTCGGAATTGGTCTGGATCGACCTCGAAGCCAAGCAAGTCCAACGGTCCGAGATCAACGGCGTGCCGCATTTCAGTCGGCCGGGTTGGACGCTGTCGGATCGTGTGGATGTGCAGAAGCGCATCCGGGCCTGGACATCGTTGCCGGTCGGCGTGGTGACCCTGGCTGAACGCTTTGGCAGCGGCTTTGTCGGGCCGACAGAATTTGAAGACATGGTGCGCTACGTGACGACACTCCTAGCCCCGTTCGAGGCCAAGGCGCGGATTGCCGGTGAACTCGCGGGCCGCAACGTTCACCTGCTCGGCACATCCGGAACGGTCACCACGGTCGCGGGCGTGCACATGGGGTTGTCGCGCTATGATCGTGCCCGGGTCGATGGCAGTTGGATGACGACGACGGCTGTTCGCGAGGTGACGGCCCGCCTCGTCGGGGCGTCGCATCAGCAACGCATCGCTGAGCCCTGCATCGGCCATGAACGTGCCGATCTGGTGCTGGCGGGTTGTGCAATTCTGGAAGCGATGCTGCGATTGTGGCCGTGCGAGCGGTTACGTGTCGCCGATCGCGGCCTGCGCGAGGGCATCCTCACCATGCTGATGGCGGACGACGTCGCCGCCCGCCGCGGCCGCTGGTAATACCGCAGACACGCGTCACCGCTCATTTCGCGCGTGCGATCGCCTCGACGATCAGTTGCCGCGCAACGTCGACGTCGCCCCATGACTTGAGTTTCACCCATTTGCCGGGTTCGAGATCTTTGTAGTGTTCGAAAAAATGCTGGATCTGCTGACGTGTGATCTCGGGCAGATCGCCCGCCGTCTTGATGCCTTCGTAGCGGCGCGTGATTTTGTTCGAGGGCACAGCGATGATTTTTTCGTCGCCGCCGGCCTCGTCTTCCATGACCAGAACACCAACCGGGCGACAGTTGATGACCGCGCCTGGCACAATTGCGCGCGTGTTGCAGACGAGCACGTCGATGGGATCGCCGTCCTCGGACAGCGTATGCGGTACGAAGCCGTAATTGCCGGGATAGCGCATCGGCGTGTAGAGGAAACGATCGACAAACAGCGTCCCCGAAGCCTTATGCATCTCGTACTTGATCGGCTCCCCGCCGATCGGCACCTCGATGATGACGTTGACGTCGTCGGGCGGATTGATCCCGATCTTGATGGCGTCGATGCGCATATTCAGCTCCGCTGAAGAAAGTCGGAAG
>JANOAW010000983.1:0-7255 GCA_031411355.1 Hyphomicrobiaceae bacterium
GCGCGCGAAACCGCGTCCAAGTCGTTCGGTGTCAGTTCGACGCCGACGTTTTTTCTCAACGGTCGCCGACTCCGCGACGGCGAATCTTCAGTCGAAGGCATGTCGAAAGCCATCGACGCCGTGCTGACCAAGAGCTGAGACCATGATATTTTCGAAACGCCAGATCCTGATCGGCGCGGCGCTGCTCGCGAGTACGTCCGCACAGCCCGCGTTCGCGCAAGTGACGTCGCCGCTGCCTGATCTGGTCTATGGCAAGGCCGATGCGCCCATCACGATCGAGGAATATGCGTCGCTGACATGCGGTCATTGCGGCGCTTTTTATACCAACGTGCTGCCGCATCTGCAGAAAACCTATATCGACACGGGTAAGGTCAAGTTCGTCTATCGCGATTTTCCGCTCGACGATCTGGCAGTGGGCGCCGCCATGCTGGCCCGCTGCGGGAAAGACAAGCGCGGCGATATGATCGGCGTGTTGTACAAGACGCAGCAGACGTGGCTGTCGGAGAAAGCCAATCCGCTCGAAGAACTGCTCAAGATCGGCCGCCAGTTCGGCATGAAGCAGGACGAGATGGAGAAATGCCTCGCCGACGAAGCCGCAGCCAAGGCAATCCTCGCCGATGCCGACGCATTCGAAAAGGCCGTCAAGATCGAGGGCACACCGACGTTCGTGATCAACGGTAAGAAGTTCGACAAGGATCCGACTGCCGCCGGGTTCGACGCCTATTTGAAGCCGTTGGTGAAATGATGCGGGTTGAAGGGATCATTGCGCTCGCATTGGTGACGACCCTCGCCGCGTGCACCGGCGATGTTGCAAAAGTGCTGACAACCGGCGCTGGCCCTGAGATCGCGACTGCCGACAAAGCGGGGTTCAATCCATTTTCGACCGAGCTTGAAACCGCGTCCGGCGCGCGCGAAGTCATGCAAAATCCGACGCTCGCCGACGTGTTGCAAGCGGCGAGTAGCCTGCCCGACATGAGCTTCGGCAGCCCAACTGCACCGATCGTGCTGATTAAATACATGTCCCTGACGTGCCCGTATTGCCGGCGCTTTCATGCGGACGTGTATCCCGAGTTGAAGCGCAACTACATCGACACTGGCAAGGTGCGTTTCGTTCTACGGGAATTTCCGATCGGCAAAGCGTCCGGCACCGCGACGGTGGCTTTGCGTTGCGCGCCGGCGGATAAATATCTCGCCCTCTATGGCAAGTTCATGGAACAGCAGGGAAGTTGGGTGTCACAAGAGGTGCGCACCGACCAGATCGCCAAAGTGGCGGCACAGGTCGGGATCTCCGGCGACGCGTTTTCGGCGTGTCTTGCCGACAAGAAACTGGTTGCCGATCTCAATGCCATCAAAGAGCGGGGCCGCAAGCTCGGCATCATCGGCACACCGAATTTCTATCTCGATAATCGGCTGATCAAGTCGACTGTCGATTGGCCGACGCTGCGCGGCTTGATCGACGCGCGTCTGGCCGGCGGACCAGCTGTGCCGGCCGCCAAGACAAACTGAGCATTACGAGGTAGCGCGTTCGAAATCGCCCCCCAGCCCGACACGTGGCCGGGGCAAGCCCGGTCACGCGTGGAGCCGCCGCCGTGCTTATTTCTGGGCGACGTTGGCAAGGCTCGACAAGGAGCGATTGGCGATGATGTCAAAGCCCGATACGTCGGCGCGGCTCGCTGTGAACAACTGGCCGTAGGTCAGATGTGCGATCGGGCCGGAGCAGGCGAGAATGGACTGGACTTTGTCGTAGGCGGCTTTTCGACCGGCTTGGGCGGTGGTCGAACGGCCTTGATCCAGCAAACCGTCGAGTTCGGGATTTGTGTATTTAAAGACGTTGGTCGAGCCGCCGGTTTTGAAAGTGCGGAAGAAATAATCATCCGGCTCCGGACTGCCGGCGTTGGTCGACACGAAGGCATCAAAGTTGGATTCGCGCCAGTCTTTGACGAATTGGCCGATTTCAGGAATTTTTAGTTCGACCTTGAAGCCGGCGTTGTTCAGCTGCTGCTGTACAACCTGGGCAATGTCCTTGATGTCCTGCCGCGGCAGCACAAGCAGCGTGATGGACGGCGTTACACCCGCCTCCTGAAGCAGGGCCTGGGCCTTGTCTTTCGAGGGCGTGTAGCAGGCATACGATTTGGTATCGAGCGCCCAATCCTTGAGGGCCGGCGACAGCGGCCCGCCGGGAACGCCAGCGCCGAACAAGGCCGCCTGCACGATCTCGTTGCGGTCGATGGCGAAATTGAGCGCCTCGCGAACCTTCGGATTGTCGAAGGGTGCCTTCGACGTGTTCATGCCGACAAGGGTGTAGGCGAGTTCGAGTGTCTCACTCAATTTGATGCCCGGTTTGCCCTTGAGCTGCAAAGCCGTGGCTGCGTCGATGTTGGGCAACAAGGCGTATTGACCGCTGCCGAGGCCGACCTGGCGCGTGGCGCTTTCGGGCACGATGTTGAATTTGACACCGGCCGATGCCGGTTTGCCGGCCGACCAATAGCCCGTGTGCTTCTCGAGTTCGATGAACCCGTTCGGTTGCCACTCCTTGAATTTAAAGGGACCGGTGCCGATCGGAGCCTTTTGCAAGGCGTCCTTATTGGTCTCGAAGGCTTTCGGTACGACGGCAATGAGGGCGAGCGACGTCAACAGCGGCGCGGACGGTTCTTTCAACGTGACGACGAGCGTGGTCGCGTTCGGGGTCTCAATTTTATCGACAGCCGCGAGCCGGCTCGCGAGTGGTGAGGCGATGTCCTTGCCCATGACGCGCTTCAGGCTCGCAGCCGCGTCCTCAGCCGTCATGGCACTGCCATCGTGGAACTTGGCATTCGACCGCAGGGTGAAGGTGTAGGTTTTGGCGTCGGCCGAAACCTCCCATTTTTCGGCCAATCCCGGCACGGTGCGCAGCTCCTTGTCGATGGCCGTCAAGCCTTCATAAATCGTGCCGTTGACGATCTGGAAGCTGTTGAAAGCGGTGACCAGATGCGGGTCGAGGCCGACGGGATTGCCGTCGACGCCGAGCTGTAGAACCTGCGCTCGAGCCGGCATGCCGATGGCGGCCAGCAGCGCCGCGGCGCTGATGAAACGTCTGATGGTCCGGGTCATTGAAATCCTCCCTTGCGGCCGAGGCCCTGTGGTTCGCCCACGTCCCAGGCTTCAAGTGCGAACGGTATCGATGCGCGTTGGGAAGCTCAAGGTCTAGAATATCCGGGTCGCGTTTCGCGGGTTTATCCGCGCGCGCGAAACGCTGCCAGTCGCGCGACATCGAGCAGAACGCCCTGCACAACTGTCGCTTCTTCGAGCACACCGAGCGGACCGCCCGCGCGCGCCAGCCGCTGTCCCTCGGTGACGCGGGCGAGGGCGCGGGTAAGTTTCGGCGCCGACCATTGCTCCAACTGACGCACGAACTGTTCTCGAGCGCGCGAGAACAACGGTGGACGCATCGACTTCAGTGCGTCATCGACCGACGCGCCGGCGTCGACTGCGAGCCGCACGCGATGCAGGCGGTGCAGCTGCTTTTCGGTGGCGATGATCATGTAGGCGGTACTTTCGCCGGCGGCGATGGCCTTGTCGCATTCGATCATGGTGGCTTGAATCTGGCCTGTGACTGCAGCCGAGACGATGCGATCGATGGCCATTTCCGAAGCGTCGCCGACGACCGCTTCGACGTCGGCCTCTTCGATGCGGGGCTGGCCGAGCGCGTATAACGCCAGCTTTTCGATCTCGGCGCGTGACAAGACGCGGTCTGCGCCGAGGCGTGAGATCAACAGCCGCTTGGCCTCGGCCGAAATGTCCAGTTTGTGGGTCGCCAAGACGTCACGGACGAGGCCGTCGAGGTCGCGCGCTTCATCGCCGTAGCAGGCGATGGCGGAAGCGTTGGTTGCGCTTTCGAAGAGTTTGCGCAGGGCATCTTCCTTGCGCAGGCCACCGGCTTCGACAATCAAGAAGCCTTCGAGCGGTGGACCTTCGACGAAGGGTTTCAGAAAATTGGTGGTGACGCGTCGGCTCTGATGCGTGCGGATGATCTTGCGGCCGCCGAACATGGGAATGGTGCCGAGCTCGACTGCGAGCCGATCCTGATCCTGCTCAAGATCGGGATCGTCGATGCGCAAAATCTCGCCTGGAGGGGATGTCTGTGCCGCCACCGCCTTGGCGAGCCCAGCCGCGCGTTCCGAAACCATACCGGCGTCGTCGCCGTATAGCAGAATGGCCGAGACGCCCTTCGGAGGGGACTTCAAATAGCGGTCGGTGGCGTCGCGGGAGATGGCGACCATGAGTGATCTCGACGGGTGGCTCGGTGGCTGCTTGCTCAGTGGTTGCGCGAGCGGAAACGTCCGTTACCGGCTCGATGGTGGACCTATGGCGGTCGAATCGGACTTGGGCAGGTCGTAGAGCGCTGCATACTTGCCGTCGAGATACGCCAGATAGGGCTCGACCCGCATCGGTTCGCCTGTCGCTCGCTGCACAAGGTCATGCACGCCGAACTTTCGTCCGTGACGATAGACATTCTGCTTCAGCCAAGTGTGCAGCGTGTCAAAGCTGCCGGAATCGATATCAGCCGGAATTTGTGGATGTGCTTTCAGTGCGGCGTCGAAGAACTGGGCCGAGAGGACGTTGCCGATGGTGTAGCCCTGGAATCCGCCGCCGATACTGCCCGAATACCAGTGCACGTCCTGCAGGACGCCGTCGGAGTGATCGGGCGCTGAAACGCCGAGATCCGACGCATAGCGTGCATTCCAAGCCTGCGGCAAATCCTTCACGGCAAGCCTCCCTTCGAGCAAATCACATTCAAGATCGAACCTGATCATGACGTGGAGATTGTACGTGACCTCGTCGGCGTCGGTACGGATCAGAGACCGCGATACCTTGTTGATGGCGCGATAAAACGTGTCGAGCGATACGTCACGCAATTGCGCCGGAAACTCGCGCTGCAGAGCGGGATAGTAGTGGCGCCAGAAACCGAGACTGCGGCCGACCAGATTTTCCCATAAGCGGGACTGGCTCTCGTGCACGCCGGGCGACGTACCGCCGGTGAGAGGCGGGTTCAAATCCTTGGAGATACCGAGTTCATAGAAAGCATGGCCGGCTTCATGCCAAACGGAGAACAGGCAATCCGACAGATCGTCTTCCCGAACGCGCGTGGTGATGCGCACATCGTCGGCTGCGAAGCGGATCATGAACGGATGTGCCGTGAGATCGAGGCGGCCGCGCGTGTCGTCGTAGCCCATGTCGTGCGCGACCGCGGCCGAAAATTTCAACTGCTGTGCCGCTGGAAAATGGGTGCGCAGACAGGCATCGCTCGTCGACGCCTGCGCGGTGATCTCGCGCACCATCGGCACGAGAGCCGACCGCAGGGTCGAAAACAACGCCTTGGTCTCGCGCGTCGTCACGCCCTCGTCGGGACCGATCAAGGGATCCATCACATGCGCGTGGCCGGGAAAGAAGGAGGAAAATTCGCGCGATAGATCGAGGGCGCGTTCGAGGTGGTCTTGCATGGCCGCGAAATCGCTCGCCGGCCTGGCCCCGACCCAAGCGGCGTAGGATGCCGACGCGGCGCGACTCTTACGGGAAACATAGTCTGCGGGAACACGGACAGCGCGCTCGAAGTCCCGACGGGTGACGGCGAGCAGCCGCGCGTCATCGGACTCTGGATCGCAACTCCCGGCGTAGGGCGTCAGTCTATCGAGCAGCTTGCCGATCGCGGGATCAGTACGTTTTCTGTGGGCGATTTCCGACAGGCGCGACAATTGCCTGCCACGCGCAGCAGCGCCGCCCGACGGCATGTATGTCGATTGGTCCCAGCGCAGGACCGATGCCGCCGCACCGATGTCGGCCGCCTCGAGAAGCAGGTCTTTCAATTGTGCGAGATCTTGCGACGGATTGGTTTGGGCGGGCACGCGCAGCTCCGGATTGGCGAGAGAAAGGCCGCCGATCGGGCAGCTGCATATGAATTTCCCTCCCTCACAACAGCGAGGGAGGGAAATTGTCGGCGTTGCGTTACTTCACCGGACCATAGAACTTCATGTCGATGGTGTTCTGCGGCGATACAGGGATATCCCAGGCATCTTTCATGGCGTAGGCGAGCGTCTGGTTGTGGATCGGTACATAGAAGGTTTCGTCCGAGAGCTGCTTCCAGATGTCGGCGACCATGCCGTCGCGCTTTTTCAGGTCGGTTTCCGAGGTCAACGCCTGAATCTTCTTATTCAGCTCGGCGTCGTTGAGACGGGTGCCGTTGAAGGCGCCTTCTTTGCCTTCACGACCGGCGTAGAGGAACGTGAAGATGTAGTGGCTGTCATAGGTCGGAACGCCCCAGCCGAGCAAAAAGAAATCCGTTTCGGGTGGATTTTTTTCGATCAGCGGAAAATGCTTGGTCTTGGATTGAGAGTTCAAAGTGATCTTGATGTCGATGCGCGCGAGCATGGCGGCGATAGCCTGGCAGATGGCTTCGTCCGAGACGTAGCGATCGTTGGGGCAATCGAGCCTGGTCGAGAAACCGTTCGGGAAACCGGCGTCGGCCATCAATTTCTTGGCGGCGGCCGCGTCGACTTTCGGCACCGCGTCCATCTCCTTGGTGTAGCCGGCGACGAACGGCGGCACGATGGTGCCTGAGGGAATCGATTGACCGCGCATGACGCGCTTCTGGATGGCTTCGCGGTCGATCGACATGTTGATGGCTTTGCGAACGCGCTTGTCGGCGAAGGGGTTCTTGTCCTTCACGTCGGTCGCGGCAGCCGGCTCCTTGGCGACGTTGAAGCCGAGGAAAATAGAGCGATTCTCCGGTCCAAGGTTGACTTTGTAGCCAGCTGTGCCGGCCACGCGCTCGATGTCCTGCACGGGCATGTCCTGCACGACATCGACTTCGCCTGACAGCAACGCCGCAACCCGTGTGGCGTCCTGCTTGATGACCACGTAGGTGATCTCGGTGACGCCGTGCTTGACGGTCTTGTCCCAATAATTATCGTTCTTTTTGAGGACCGTTTTGACGTCCTGCTCACGCGAAACGAGGGTATAGGAGCCCGTGCCGTTAGCTTGGCGGACGGCGGCGTTATCTTTCTTTTCCTTGAAATCCTGCACCGTGCCGGCGCCGACCTTGTCGGTCCAATCCTTCGACATCATGAAGATGCCGGTCAGATACGACGGCAGCAGAGGATTTGGCCCTTTGGTCTTGATGTGCAGGGTCGTCGGATTGACGGCCGTAACGCTGTCGATGGAGGTCAACAGGCCGCGCATGCCGGAGTTGGGCTGCATGGCGCGGTTGATCGAGTAGGCG
>JANOAW010000984.1:0-9490 GCA_031411355.1 Hyphomicrobiaceae bacterium
GTCAGCGGCCGTGGCGGTGCCGGCCCAGCCGAGGCCGAGCCAGAGTGCGATCTGCAATGCAATGCGCATGGGAGGTTTCCTGTCGATCGTCGACGATCGACAGAACCGTCTCACGAGACGCACCCGACGGCAACGGTGCAGGATCGGCACGGCGAGCCGGACTGGACAAGACCCCGATGATCAACCCGGGCGACGGGCGATGAGATAGAAATCGGTCATGCGACGTTTGGAACGACCAAACGTGAGAGCCCACAACACCGTCTCGACTACCCGATAGAGACCGATGGCGATGCGGCCCTTGGCGGCGATGGCCGCAACCTGCCCCGACTCATAGCCTTCAAGCGTATCGATTTGCAGGCCATGGCGGATCAACACCTCGGCGATCGTATCGGGCGACGAGGCCGGCGCAAGATGTGCCTTGAAAGGAGGATGTCCCGGCAACCCAGCCAACGTCGACCCGAGCACCCAGCGGTAAAACAACACGTGCCAGGCATGCGGCGACAAGCGGGTGACGATGCCCTTTAGCGACTGCGGCAGGGGGCCTTTGACAATGACACGGCCGCCCGGCGCAACCACACCTGCCAGCCGATCGAGCGCCGCTTCGGGACGTTCGAGATGTTCAAGCACATCCCAGCAGACGATCAGATCGTAGCGGCGATCACCGTAGTCGAATGTCTGGAGATCACCGAGCAGCTTTTCCTTGGCGTAGGTGTTCATGTCCAGCTGCTCGGGACTGATGTCGATGGTGGTGATCTCGGCTCCGGCCGGGAGCGGCAACCAGGAGTCCGAGCCACCCCCCGCCTCGAGTAACCGAAATGGGCTGGCTGAGCTCTGCCGCGGATCGTAGTGGGCGGAAATCGCCGCGGCGGTTTCGGCGTAGCCCCAGGTTTCGGGTCCGGTCGAAGCACGTGTCAGAGCCGGAAGGGTCATGGTGTGTGTGGTGATCATGGGCGCGGCCGTCGTGATGGGTCAGCGTATGCGTCGTCGCAGACAATGTATTACAGCAAATCTCGGGCCAACTCCTGCTGAAGTGAAGCTGAGCCGCATCGGTTTCGAGGCCGATGCACTCTCGCCCATTGACGCGCACCGTGCCGAAGCGCTTGTTCGGCATGTCCACATCGCACCCGACACGAGCAACATACGGATCGTCATGCTCGCCTTCGCCATTCGCCGCTTGTTCGAGGCGCTGCTCGTCATGTTGACCGTGGCGTTGCTCGCCTTCGTGCTGTTCCGCTTCGTCGGCGATCCCGTCAATCAGATGGTCAGCCAGGAAACCACGCTCGCCGAACGCGCGCAGTTGCGTCAGGATCTCGGCCTCAACGATCCCGTCGTGCTTCAGTTTGCCCGTTTCGTCGGCAATGCAGCCCGGCTCGAATTCGGCATCTCCTATCAGGTCCGCCAACCCGTGACGCGGCTGATTTCCGAGCGCTTTCCAGCAACCCTCGAACTCTCGATCGCGGCCGCTCTCTTCGCCCTGTCCATTGGCATTCCCATGGGCGTTTATACCGGCATTCATCGCCACAGTTTGATATCGAAGGGATTTCTGACGATCTCGCTGATCGGCATTTCGTTGCCGACGTTTCTCATCGGGATTTTGTTGATCTATGTCTTCGCCGTCAATTTGCGCTGGTTGCCGTCGTTCGGGCGCGGCGAGGTGACCACGGTGCTCGGCTGGCGGACCGGGCTCTTGACCACATCCGGCCTCAAAGCGCTGATCCTGCCAGCGATCACGCTCGGTCTCTTCCAGATGACCCTGGTCACGCGCCTCGTGCGCTCGCAGATGCTGGAGGTCTTGCGTGCCGACTACATCAAATTCGCCCGCGCGCGTGGCCTCACCGATCGCGCGGTCAACTTCGGCCACGCCTTGAAGAACACACTGATCCCCGTCATCACCATCATCGGCCTGCAACTCGGCGCCATCATCGCCTTCGCCATCATCACCGAAAGCGTGTTTCAGTGGCCGGGCATGGGGCTGTTGTTCATCCAGGCGGTCCAAAACGTCGATATCCCCGTCATATCGGCGTATCTGCTGCTGGTCGCGTTCCTGTTCGTTGCCATCAACTACGTCGTCGATATGTTGTATGTCTACGTCGACCCGCGCATTCGCATCCTCGGACGGGATGCATGACGCCGCGCGCGCTTATGAGGCTGTATCGTCACGAGGCTGACCATGGACTATCTGACGACGATCGGCAGCGTCGCGCTCATGCATCTCTTGATGATCAGTTCACCCGGCCCGACGTTCTTCGTCGTCAGCCGCTACGCCTTGGCCGGTGATCGGACGTCGGGATTACGGGTGACGCTTGGTGTCGTGTTGGCAACGCTGACGTGGTCTGCGTTCGCCGCCACGGGTCTCGGTGCTGTCGCCCAGAAATATCCGTTCGCCTTCTCGCTCATCCAGTATGCCGGCGCCGCCTACCTGATCTATCTCGGGCTGAAATTGCTGGTCGGGCTCGTCAAATCGCGGTGGCAGGCGGCGAACGACAACGATCTGGCGCCTGCTCCTGCCGGTGGCTGGCGTGCGGTCGGCGCTGGGTATCTGACCAACATTTCCAATCCGAAAGTCATCGCCTATTACACATCCCTGTTCGGCGTCATGCTACCGCCTCAGCCCTCGACACTTGAATTTTCGCTCGTGGTCGTGACGGTCGTGACCATCTCCGCCCTCTGGTGGTCGGCTGTCGCGTGCTTTTTCACCGTCGAGCCGGTGCGACTATGGTTCGTGAGCGCGCGCCGGAAAATCGATGCCGTCATGGGTGTCTTGCTGATTGGGTTTGGTGCCCGTCTGTTGTTGCAAAAGTGACTGTTACAATATCGGCCGTCCACGACGGAATGGAACACGCGTTATGTCGACGACGACACCGACGGTTGGTTCAAAACCACGCTCGCGCTTGGCGCGGGCGCTCGACAGCGATGTGTTTTATTCATTCCGCCGCTCCCCGCTTGTGATGCTGGCCGCACTCTTGACCGTGCTGCTGGTCGGGGCTGCGTTCCTCAGCCCGCTGATCGCGCCGCACAATCCCTATGATCTCAAATCCATCGATCTCCTCGACGGCAATACACCGCCGCGCTGGTACAAAGACGGCGACGCGAAGTTTCTACTCGGCACGGATAATCAGGGTCGCGATATTCTATCGACCATTCTCTACGGCACGCGCTCGTCGATCCTCGTGTCTTTGACCGCGGTCGGCTTCGCGTTGACGCTCGGTGTGTCGCTCGGTCTGATCGCGGGGTATCGTGGCGGGCGCATCGACGCCGTCATCATGCGCATCGCCGACGTGCAACTGACGTTCCCGGCAATCTTGACCGCACTGCTGGTCGACGGCATCGCCAAGGCGACGTTCAAGGGCACCAGCATGGGTGACAATCATTTCTGGATTCTGGTGGTCTCCATCGGCTTGTCGTTCTGGGTCCAGTATGCCCGTACCGTGCGTGGCGTTACCCTGGTCGAAAAAAACAAAGAGTATGTGCAGGCGGCGCGCCTGATCGGACTGTCCAATATGGCCATCATGTTCAAGCACGTGCTGCCGAACGTGTTGTCACCCGTTCTCGTCATCGCAACCATCAATCTCGCCCTCGCGATCATCACCGAGGCGACGCTGTCTTTCCTCGGCGTCGGTTTGCCGCCGACAGAGCCGTCGCTCGGCACCATGATCCAGGTCGGCAATACGTTCTTGCTGTCTGGATCGTCGTGGATGGTGCTGTACCCCGGATTGACGCTTGCCATCCTGGTGCTGGCCGTGAATCTGCTCGGCGATTGGCTGCGCGATGCGCTCAATCCGCGGCTGCGCTGATCAGTTGCCAATTTTCTTCTGCCAGTCTGCATCGCCAGGCTGCATCTTGGCGAACTGGCCTTTGACAGCCTACGCTCGCAGCGACCATCGGCAATGAGGCCATCATGACGCTCGATCCCGACTGCCTGAAAGTGCACGCGCTCTACGCTCTCGCCAAGCGACCGCCGCTGGAATTGCAAACGCCGCCAGAGGCGCGTGAGGGCATGCGTCGCAGTCGCCCGTTCCTGCAGCCCGATGCGCCTGAGGTCGGAAAACTCGAAAATTTGTCTTGCCCTGGACCGGCCGGCGACATCCCGCTGCGTCTCTATCGACCCATGACGCCGAACCGGGCAGGCGCTGGCGGCGCGCTGATTTATTTCCACGGCGGCGGTTGGGTGATTGGCGACCTCGAGTCGCATGACGTCCTGTGTCGCGACCTTGCCAACCAAAGTGGTGCAACGGTCGTGTCCGTCGACTATCGACTGGCGCCGGAGCACCGCTTTCCCGCGGCATCCGATGACGCCATTGCCTCAACGCTCTGGATCGCCCGCAACGCCGACGCGCTTGGGATCGATGCCTCCCGCCTCGCCGTCGGCGGCGATAGTGCGGGCGGCAATCTCGCAGCTGTCGTCGCGCTGGCGCTACGAGGAGAGGTGCCATTGCGCTTTCAGTTGTTGATCTATCCGGCGGTCGACGCGGTCGAGAAACGGCCCTCCGTTATCCGAAATGCCGAAGTCCTGCCGCTCACCGACCGCGCCATGAGCTGGTTCTATGAGCATTATACCGGCGGCGAGGACGTGCGGCGGGATTGGCGCATGTCACCTATTCTGGCGCCGAGCCACGCGGGCTTGCCACCCGCGATCGTCATGACGGCCGGCTACGATGTGCTCATGGACGAAGGCATCGCCTACGCCGACGTTCTCGAAAGCGCAGGCGTGGCGGTGACGCGCAAACACTATCCCGGCATGATCCACGGTTTCATCGGCATGGGCAAAATGGTCGCCGTTGCCAACGAGGCGACGCGTGATGCGGCTGCCGCATTGAAGGCGGCACTGGCGTGAACCGGGCCGGCGACCCCATGCCGACAGCCGTCGTGACACTCGGTCTGACGCAGATCATCGCCTGGGGCACGACGTTGTATTGCCTGGCCGTGCTCGGCACGCCGATCGCCGTCGAAACGGGCTGGAGCCAGACGCTCGTGTTCGGTGGCTTGACGGTCGGATTGCTCGTTTCGGGTCTCGTCTCGACGTGGGTCGGGCGCGCGATCGATCGCCGCGGTGGTCGGTTCGTGATGTGCGCAGGCTCCGTGCTCGTTGGCATCGGCTTGACCTGTGTCGGCTTCGCATCCACGCCCGCAATGTATCTCGCGGCATGGGCGGTCCTCGGCCTCGCCATGCGCATGACCCTCTATGACGCGGCTTTTGCCGCTATCGTGCAGGTGACCCCGTCGCGCGGGCGGCGTGCCATCTCCTATCTGACCCTGTTCGGCGGTCTCGCCTCGACCGTCTTCTGGCCGATCGGATTTGCCCTCGAGGCCGCCTACGGCTGGCGGATGACGATCTTCGTCTTCGCGGCAATAAATCTGGCACTCTGCGTGCCGTTGCAGTGGTTCGGGCTCGCGCACCGCGATCCGGCGCTCGTGTCGGGCACCGGTGCCGCAGCTGATGCTGTATCCCCCACGCATCCGATCCTGACCGGCCCGACGCGCCGCGCCGCCATGATCCTGTTCGGCATCGTCATGGCCGCCAGCGCGTTCTGCTATGGCGCGCTGGCAGCCCACCTCGTCACGGTGCTTGCGAGCGTCGGGCTGAGCGCCGCCATCGCCGTCACGCTCGCATCGTTCAAGGGTATCGTACAAACGTTGTCGCGCCTGCTCGATCTCGTGTTCGGCAAGAATCTGCACGCCCTCGATCTCGGCCGCATCACGCTCGCGTTCTTGCCCCTGTCGTTCGCCGTCCTCCTGGTCGGTGGCGCGACGCTGACCACGGCGATCGCATTCACGATCCTGTTCGGCATCGCCAACGGACTGACCACGATCGTGCGCGGCGCCGTCCCGCTGGCCCTTTTCGGCACCGAAGGATACGGCGAAATTCTCGGCGTTCTGGCAACGCCGTATCTGGTGCTGAATGCCGTCGCGCCCATGGTGTTCGCGCTCGTGGCCGAGGCCTTCGGCGCGTCCGCTGCGACCGCCATGCTGCTCGCAGTCGGGTTACTGGCGTGGATCAGTATCGAGGTGATGGCATTCTGGTATCGCCGGTTGGCCAAGTGAGCAGACTACTATTCACTGTGACGCGATCTTGCCGCCAGCTTCGGCGCCCCACAGCTGTTTCAGCCGCGCGTCGCGTCCGCAGCCCTGGCGGTAGCTGTAATAATGACCCGGCGACTTCTTGTAGAACCCGTGATCTTCCGGCCGGTCACTCGGCGTAAAGATGCTCGCGGCCGTTATCGCCGTAACGATCGGCTGCTTGAACCGGCCACCTGCCGTCAGCGCCGCCTTACTGGCTTCAGCGGCAACCTTCTGCGCCTCGGAGTGATAGAAAATCTCGCTGCGGTAGCTGTCTCCGCGATCACAGAATTGCCCACCGGCATCCAGGGGATCGATGGTGCGCCAGAATATTTCGATCAAACGCGCGTAGCTGACCTTGCTCGGATCGAACACGATCTGCACGACCTCAGTGTGTCCGGTACCGCCCGTGTAGGCAACCGACTTGTATGTGGGATTGGCGGTCTTACCGCCCATGAAGCCGGGCGTGACCTTGACGACGCCGTCGAGCTTGTCAAAATCGGCCTCGGTGCACCAATAACACCCTCCAGCCACCGTCGCGATCTCGGTCGTCTGCGCGCGCACAGCCGACACCGCGAACGGCCCGAGCAGCAGAAGCAGTGCGGAAACGGCCAGTCGAGCGAAGCGGCGCATGAATGATCCTGCGGTGACGGACGCTCACCATTGCTGCGTCACGCCAGAACGGCAAGCCTCGCCGTCGCGGTGTCGCAAAGAGTTGAGCCGTCCGTGATCGATCCGCCAGATGCACAGGCCGACGCATATCTCGCTGTGTAGCAACGAAACCGGGGGCCGTCGTTTTAAACGCCGTTGCGCACCATCAACGCTCTCTAGCCACGACTGGTGCGGACGGCGGGACTTGAACCCGCACGCTGTTGCCAGCGAGGGATTTTAAGTCCCTTGCGTCTACCTTTTCGCCACGTCCGCGGGCGATGTTCGCATAGGTGGCCATGACCGTGTCGTCAATCGCGCCGGCGGCATCGCGCGGTGCGCCGGCCGTTCATGCCGGCAGAAGGCACAGGACTCAAGCCGCGGTTTTCTTGGCCGGCCGCATCAACTCGGCCAGATCCGACGCGATGTCCCGCACGGCTTTGAGGCGCACGGCGGTATCGTCCCAGCCACCGCGGAACAGCAATTTGTGGTCGGGCTGGACTTTGACGGACGCCTTCACCTTGACGAGGTAGGCTGCGAGGGCCTGGGGCTCCGAGAATTTCGACTTGCGGAACGTCAGCACACAGCCTTTGGCGCCGGCGTCGATCTGCTGGATGCCGGCACGCCGACACAGCGCCTTGATCTCCATGACATCGAGCAGCCCGCGCACTTCGTCGGGCAGCTCGCCGAAGCGATCGACGAGTTCCGAACCGAACTGATCGAGTTCCTCGCGTGTGGTGAAATTCGACAGGCGGCGATACAGGCCGAGGCGCACCTGCAGATCCGCGACATAGGCCTCGGGGATGAGCACGGGCAGGCCAAGCGTGATCTGCGGACTCCAGGTCTCCTGCGTCTCACCGGCGATGTCGCTGCCCTTCAACTGCTCGATCGTCTCTTCCAGCATCTGCTGGTAGAGTTCGAACCCGACCTCACGGATATGCCCGGACTGTTCGTCGCCAAGCAGGTTGCCGGCGCCGCGAATGTCGAGATCGTGCGAGGCGAGCGAGAAGCCGGCGCCGAGGGTGTCGAGGGATTGCAGGACCTTCAGCCGCTTCTCGGCACCATCCGTCAACTTCTTGCCGGCCTGCGTCGTAAAATAGGCGTAGGCGCGCGTCTTCGAGCGACCGACGCGGCCGCGGAGCTGGTACAGCTGGGCGAGGCCGAACATGTCCGCGCGGTGCACGATCATGGTGTTGGCATTGGGGATGTCGAGACCGGACTCGACGATCGCCGTCGACACGAGCACGTCGTATTGGCCTTCGTAGAAGGCCGTCATGATGTCTTCGAGTTCGGTCGAATTCAATTGTCCGTGCGCGCGTGCAATGCGCAATTCGGGCGTCTGCTCGCTCAGGAATTCGACGATGTCGTCGAGATCGGACAGGCGCGGACAGACGAAGAAGGATTGGCCTCCCCGATAGCGTTCGCGCCTGAGCGCTTCGCGCAGGATGACTCCGTCGAAGGGCGAGATGTAGGTGCGCACCGCCAGCCGGTCGACCGGCGGCGTCGTGATGAGCGAGAGCTCGCGCACGCCCGAGAGCGCGAGTTGCAGCGTGCGCGGGATCGGCGTCGCCGACAACGTCAACACGTGCACTTCTTCGCGCATCTGCTTCAGGCGTTCCTTGTGCGTGACGCCGAAGTGCTGCTCCTCGTCGATGATGATGAGGCCGAGGCGGGCAAACTCGATCGACTTGCCGAGCAGGGCGTGGGTGCCGACGACGATGTCGAGTTGACCGCTCTTCAAAGCCTCCTTGGTTTCGGCGAGTTCTTTCGGCGTCACCATCCGCGAGGCCTGGGCGATTTTGACCGGCAAGCCTTCGAAGCGCTTGGTGAAGGTGCGGAAATGCTGACGCGCGAGCAACGTCGTCGGCACGACGACTGCGACCTGCAGGCCGTTGAGGGCGCCGACCATGGCAGCCCTGAGTGCGACTTCGGTCTTGCCGAAGCCGACATCTCCGCACACGAGCCGATCCATCGGTTTGCCGGAATTCAAGTCGGCCAACACGGCCTCGATGCTGGTTTCCTGATCTTCCGTCGGCTCGTAGGGGAAGCGGGCGCAGAACTCCTCGTAGGCGCCGGCGGGAGGGGCGAGCGCGGGCGCCTCGCGCAGTTGCCGCAGGGCCGCTATGCGGATCAGTTCGCCCGCAATCTCGCGCAGGCGCTGTTTCAGCTTCGCCTTGCGCGACTGCCAGGAAGCGCCGCCGAGACGGTCCAATTGTGCGCCGGTCTCGTCGGAGCCGTAGCGCGACAGCAATTCGATGTTCTCGACCGGCAGATAGAGTTTGGCGCCGTCGGCATATTGCAGCTCGAGGCAATCGTGCGGGGCGCCCAGCGCCGTGATGGTTTTCAAACCGTCGAAACGGCCGATGCCGTGATCGGCGTGGACGACGAGGTCGCCGACCGACAACGCCGTCGCCTCGGTGATGACGTCGGCGGCCTTGCGGGCTTTACGCCTTGGCCGAACCAGGCGATCGCCGAGAATATCCTGTTCGCCGATGACCGTGACTTCCGGCGTGTCGAAGCCGTGTTCGAGCCCGAGCACGCCGAAGGCGACGTGGTCGCGGGGGAGTATCTCGACGTCGCCGTAGGTTTCGACCTTGCGCAGCTTGGCTGCATCGAGACCGTGATCCTTCAAGAGTGACACCAGCCGCTCGCGCGCGCCCGGCGTCCAGGCGTTGACCACGATGCGGCGGCCGGCTGCTTGTTGGCGCACGATATGATCACGCACACTATCGAACACGGACAGGCCTTCCGGCACCGGCTCGGTCGAAAAGTTGCGACCGGTGCG
>JANOAW010000985.1:0-2728 GCA_031411355.1 Hyphomicrobiaceae bacterium
CCTCGTCGTCGAGCCGCGTCGCACCGGAATTCCGCTCATTGTGGGTCGATCGCGTCAAGGTCGCGCGCGAACATGGCATGGGCTCGCAGGTCGAACCCGCGCTCGGCCGCTGGATCACCGAAGCGAACCGCACACACAGGCCCGACCTCGTCGGCCGTTTCACACGCATGATCGAGACGACGCCGCTCGAGGGCTATGCCGGCTGGTGCGGGACGATCGAGACACTCGACGTCACGAGCAAACTCACAGCCATCGCGCTGCCGACCCAGGTCATCGTCGGCGACAAGGACCCAGCGACGCCGGTCGCAGCATCGCAGGTGATTCACGCGGGCGTGGCCAAATCCGAACTCGTGATCCTGCCGAACGTATCGCATATGCTGTCGGCCGAAGATCCCGACGCATTCCATGCGGCGTTGCTGCCGTTCTTAGCGCGCCATCGGGCATGAGCCCCATGAGGCCGTCGCCGTGACCCGTTATCTGCCTGCGTTGCGATGGATCGCCGTATTGCTTGCGATCGCCATCGTCGGCGTGCAGGCAACGGCATGGTGGCGTGCTCGCAGTCCGAGTTCGGTCGATTTTGGCTCGGCCTTGGTCGGGGCGCCGTTTTCGCTCGTCGATCAGACAGGGCAACGCGTCACTGACATCGACTTGAGGGGGCGCGCGGCCGTTCTGGTGTTCGGATGGACGCGAGACACGGATGTTACACCGGCGCTTCTGCAACTGCTCGTCGCGGCCCTGGCCGATCTTGGACCAAAGGACGAGGCCCCGGCGGCGGTGTTCATCAGCGTCGACCCAGACCGCGACGGGCCCGCGGAACTTAAAACGATTACAGAGCGTTATGGAGGCAGGATCATCACACTGCGTGGTGATCGAGACACGATTAAGGCGTTGACCCGGTCATACCGCTTTCCGGTTTCTCGGATCACCGATGCATTGTTGCCCGGCGGATACATACTGGATCACCCCGCCGTATACTATGTACTCTCAAGAGACGGCAGTTTTCGAGGCGCGATCACCTACACCACCAGTGTGCAGGAACTCGCGGGGGAACTTCGAAAATTGGCAAAATAAGCGCGATAAAACACCGTCTTTAACCATAGCGCGAATCGGTTCACCTTCCTGACATCAACAATAGCGTAGGTTGTCACAGGGTATCGACTGCCGCGAACGGACTGAGGAAATGCTGACGTCTTCGAGAGCGGCACCAGCCTGATGGGGGATCAGGCGCCTTGCTTGCATAGGCCGATGGAAACGGTCGATGTCGGCATGATTGCGATGGTGAACCTTGTTCTATCATATCTACGAATACGGCCATGCCTTGATGAGCCCGCTGCGTGCGGTCACCGAGGGAATGCGGGTTGCGATGGGCAACCCCCTCAATCCGATGTCGCACACGACGGTCGGGCGCAGCGCGCTCGCGAGCCTCGAAGTGTTCGAACGCACAACGCGCCGATACGGCAAGCCCGCATTTGATCTGCCGACCACACGCGTCGGTGATCAGGACGTTGCGGTTACGGAGCAGGTGGTTTGGGAGCGGCCGTTCTGCCGTTTGATCCATTTCAAGCGTGCGATCGAACCAGCGGTGGCGAAATCGCACCCGAAGGTGTTGGTAGTTGCCCCGATGTCGGGCCATTACGCAACGCTGCTGCGAGGCACGGTCGAGGCGTTTCTGCCCGATCACGAGGTCTACATCACCGACTGGATCGATGCGCGCGACGTGCCAGCCCCCGATGCCAACTTCGATCTCGACGATTACATCGACTACACCATGGACATGTTCCGGTTTCTGAAAGGCGACTGCCACGTATTCGCGGTCTGCCAGCCCTCAGTGCCCGTATTAGCGGCGATCGCCCGCATGGAGGCCGCGGGAGATCCGCACGTGCCCCACTCCATGACACTCGCCGGCGGCCCCGTCGACACCCGCAAGAGTCCGACGGCGGTCAACGCACTGGCCGTCGATCGTGGCACCGAATGGTTCGGCCGCAATGTCATCAACACTGTGCCGTGGCCAAACCGCGGCTTCGGTCGCAAAGTCTATCCGGGCTTCCTGCAGTTGTCGGGCTTCATGTCGATGAATCTCGACCGGCATATGAAAGCCCACAAAGATCTGTTCATGCACCTTGTCGACGGAGATGGCGACAGCGTCGAGAAGCACAAGGAATTCTACGACGAATATCTCGCCGTCATGGATCTGACCGCTGAATTCTACATGCAGACCATCGAGAAGGTGTTCGTCGAACATCAGCTCCCGCGCGGCCTCTACACGCATCGCGGCGCCCCGGTCGAGCTGTCGAAGATCAAGCGCGTTGCACTGATGACGGTCGAGGGCGAAAAGGACGACATCACCGGGCGCGGGCAGTGCAGCGCCGCCATCGACCTGTGTTCGGGTATTGCCGCTGACCGAAAACAGCATTTCGAATGCCCCAAAGTCGGGCACTACGGCGTGTTCGCGGGCTCGCGCTTTCGTGGCGAGATCGCCCCACGCATGCGCCATTTCATGCGCCGTTTCGATCCGCGCACGAAGGCCGTCACCACAGCCGACTTCAAGCCACAGCTCGCTGTGGTCTCGCGTTCCGAAAAACCGGGCCGCGCCGAGCAATCCGCGTTCACGTTTGGCAACAGTGCCACCACCGAGGTGGCCGCACCTCGTCGGACCACCGGTTCGGCATTCTACCCGCTTCTGCCATTCGGCGCCTACACGCCGTCGGGGGCGCTCAGCCTGTGGTCG
>JANOAW010000986.1:0-5906 GCA_031411355.1 Hyphomicrobiaceae bacterium
AGCTGCGATCTCATATTGTCCGTTGGTGCCGAGCTGAAACAGGTTGACCGGATCTTTCAGGGCCTCGCGCAGGTCAATCGGCGCCATCTCCGGCTTCGGCATGCGCGCAAACGACGAGAACTCGTCGACCATGCGTGCGACGTCGCCGACTTGTCGAATGATCGTGTCGGTGCATTTGTCGAACACGTCGCGGTCGTGCTGGATGACGTTGCCATATTTGCGCTTCAGCCGCTCGGCCGACAACTGGATGGGCGTCAGGGGGTTCTTGATCTCGTGGGCGAGGCGTCGCGCGATCTCGGCCCAGGCGCTGGTCCGTTGCGCCACCGCGAGATCCGTGACGTCGTCGAATGTGAGAACGGCCGCGCGACCATGCGCAGGCGCTGGCACCGGCGTATCGTCGAGGGGATCGACGACCGCCTCGCGAATGAAGCGGGTCGCAAACGTGCGCTCTTCTCCGCCAACCTCGATCACCACCTCGGTCTGAGGCTTCTTGGCGCGCTGAGCCTCGTTCTGCATCAGCAACGGCTCGAACTCCGGGATGGCCTCGATCAGTTTCTTGTCGACCAGTTCCGACGCTGGTCGGCCGAGCAGCGTTTCAGCCGAACGGTTGGCGATCGTGATGAAGCCGCCCTCGTCGATGCCGAGAACACCCGCCGACACGCCGCCGAGCACGGCCTCCATGAAACGCCGCCGCTCCGTCAGCTGATCGTTGGCGGTCATCAGGTCTTGGCGTTGGCGCTGAAGTTGATGCGTCATGTTGTTGAAGTTCATCGACAAACGCCTGAGATCGCCTTCTCCGCGATTGAGCGGCAGAACGACCCCGAGATTGCCACGCGCGACCAGCTGTGACGCCGTGATCAAACGGCGAATGGGCGCCACGAGGCGGGACGCGAACCAGATGCCGGCCCAGATTGCCGTCGACAGCGCGGTCAGCGCGATCATGTAGTAGATGAGGCCGTGCGTGAACTTGATCGAATTGCGCGTGCGCCGCAGCTCTTCGAAATCCGCGACGCCGGCTTGCGCCGCTCGGAGGTGACGGATGACTTTGGGCGAAACGCCGCGCGCGACGTACAGATAGCTGTCGGGATATTTCTGCAATCGGGCAAGGGCCGCCACGCGAAATTGGTCCGATGGCATGATCAACGGCACCTGCCCCCGCTCCGTCGCCAGGATCAAGTCGATGGGCGGGGCGAGATAGGGAATGCGTTCATCTTCGACGGCGGCCAATTGGACCTGCGCCTTGCCGTTGATCACGTAGGCGACGGGCAAATCGCGCAAACTCGCCTGTGCGAACAACAAGTCGCGGAATTTCTTCGGATCTTTGATGACCAGCTGTTGGGCGTCGTCCATGTCCTTGGCCATGTTGACGACGTCGGCCCGGATCACCGCGCCATGTTCTTCGAGGTAGGCGTTGGCGACTTCGAGCGAGTTCTCGATGATGCCGCGGGTGCGCTGGCCGAACCAGCTGTCGAGGCCGCGGGAGAAGGTGATCGTGGCACCGGTGGCGAGCGGCACGGCGGGAATGAGCGCGATCACCGAAAACAGTGCGACGACGCGGGCATGCAGGCGGGCGCCGGCTATCTTTTGTTTCCAGGCTTGCCTGAGGGCGCGGATCTGCACCCACAGAATTGCGATCATGGCGCCGATCAGGATCACGTTCACGGCGATCATCAAGGCGACGATATCATTGCGCGGCACGACCGGAGTGAGGCCGGTCATGATCAGATAGGTGGCAAGTCCCCACAGGAGCGAAGCCACGACGACCGACAGCCCGAACGAAAAAGCCTTATCGTCGGTGCCTGGCAGTGCCGGCGCATCGTCATAGACCACAGGGCCTTCGTCCGCAGTTTCGCGCGGCCCCGCATGGTCGATCGCAGCGGTGTCGGCACGCTCCGGCAGGCCCGCAGCCGGCGACTGAGCCGGTGGCGTGGCGGTTTTGTCAGTGTTGCCGATCGGCGAGGTCATGAGGTCGGTCTTGAAGTCCTGTTCGAATGAAAGCGGCCAAGTCACGCACGATATTCGATATTATTGAGCGACTGAGAGACGCGAAAACACCGGCGCATCCCGAAACTCGTTGCATTTTTGCAGCGACACCGTGGACGTATCCGGTTGGAGTGTGGCATTTTCGCGACAAATGTGTCGAGCCTTTTGGCGTGGTGTTCCACAACTCAAGCCGCGCGGCCACCTGCCCGTGGATCACGTTCGGCGTCGGAATGTTGCGCGTGGCCGAGCCCGCCAGGCTGGCCCGTCAGACTGGCCCGTCAGACTGGCCCGTCAGACGTGTCTGGCAGGCTTGCCCAATCAGACCGGTCGACGGGCGCTCGCCAGGATCAGCCCACCCGCGATCAGCAAGCCGCCGGCGATGCCGTCGAGAATTGCCAAGCGCTTCATGTCGAACCCTTGGCGGGCGCGTCCGATCGCATAAGTGTATACGCTGTCAACCACAATCAACGTGATAGCGAACGTTGCGGCGAGCACGGCAAGCTGGTGTGGAGCCGGTTGCGTCGCGTCGATGAACTGGGGCAGGAACGCCCCGAGAAACAACAGCACCTTGGGGTTTGACAGCGAGACGAACAAGCCCTGCGCATAGGCGCTTGTCGCCGAGACCCGCGGCGGCAGATAGTCAGCGTCCCCAGTCCGGCGGTACCAACCCCAGACCTGGCGCACGCCAAGTAAAATCAAGTAGATCGCGCCGATCCAGCGGATGACGTCAAACCACTCGGCCATGAAGACCATCACCGACGACATGCCGATCGCGGCGGTGGCGGCCAGAATACTCAGGCCCGTGCCTGATCCAGCAAGCGTCATGAATCCGGCTCGCATACCGCCAGCCAGCGTATTGGCGATGATCAGGCTCATGTTCGGCCCAGGTGTCAGCGCCAGGAAGATGCAGGTTGCGACGAAGGCGAGGAAGACGGTGGTGGTCATCGGGGGCGGCCTCGTCGGGTATCGGCATGCAGCGCCTCGATCGACCGCTACGACATTGGTCGAATCGACAGGAATTCGCCGTTTTCGTCAGGCATTCGTCGGCGACGGTTCGACGAGCCCGAGTTCGAGATCGACTTGCCCGACTCGCGGTTTGTCGTTAACAATCCATTGACGTTTACACTTCGTCAACGCTCTTGGGATGTAATGAGGAGCGTCGGGCGGTACCGAGCCGCGACGACTGTAAGCGTAAGCCGATCGGGGACTATGGTAAAATATTCGAACATTTCTTCGCGCGTCACACGTGCCGCTGCCACCGTGGTGATCGGTGTCGCAGCCCTCGTGGTGGCCAGCTGCACGTCGGTTGAGACGCCGCCGCATCTGCGGCCGCTGTCCAAGGACTCGATGATGCTGCTCGGCAAGAAGGGCATGGATCAGGCCCAGCCGATGTTCGTGCGCATCTTCAAGGACGAGTCCGAGCTGGAAGTGTGGAAACAACGCGCCGACGGCCGCTTCTACCACTTCAAGACCTATCCGATCTGCAACTGGTCCGGTGAACTTGGACCGAAGACCGTGCAAGGCGACAAGCAGGCCCCCGAAGGCTTCTATCGCGTTGCCAAGACTCAGATGAACCCAAACTCACAGTTTCATCTGGCGTTTAATCTTGGCTATCCCAACGCCTTCGACAAGTCGCACAAGCGCACTGGTGACGCGCTGATGGTGCACGGCAAGTGCAAGTCGGCCGGCTGCTATGCCATGACCGACGCCTTGATCGAGGAGATTTATGCGCTGGCCCGCGACAGCATGGCGGCGGGGCAGGACGTCATCCACGTGCACGCGTTTCCGTTCCGCATGACCGACGCCAACATGCAGCGGCATGCATCGAACAAGTGGATGCCGTTCTGGAAAACGCTGAAGGAAGGCCACGACCACTTCGAGTTGACCCGCACAGCTCCCGAAGTGGCGGTTTGCCAACGCAACTACGTGGTCAACGTCAAGATGCCCTCGAACATGAGCCGTATCGATCCCGAAGGCCCGTGTCCGCGCTTCGAGCGCCCGGTCGTCACCGCCTTCGTGCCCAATCCCGCCGAGAAAGTCGCAGACGATCGCATTACCGTCAAAGGTCCCAAGGAACGCACGGCGTCAGCGCCGTCGACCACCTGGGGTGTTCGTTCGGGCCTCATTCGCGAATAATGAGACGGCTCGTTGGGGCGTGGGCTCACTATTGTCCAATCCTGACTGCCCGATCCTGACTGTCCGATCCTGATCAAACTTCGTCTTTAGACGTGCCATATGATGTCGCTCATCCTTGCCGCTCACGGTGTTTCGAGCTAACAGGCGCCGAACGCGAACCGTCCCCAAACATCAGTCCCCAACCGGAGCCACATCGCCATGGCGCGCAGGAAAATTGCCCTCATCGGAGCCGGCCAGATCGGCGGCACGCTCGCCCTCCTCGCCGGCCAGAAAGATCTCGGCGACATCGTGTTGATGGACATGATGGAGGGCACGGCAAAGGGCAAAGCACTCGATCTCGCGCAAACCGGCGCCATCGAAGGTTTTGACGCCAAGTTGTCGGGTGGCGGTGTCGCCGACTACAGCCCGATCGCGGGTGCGGACGTGTGCATCGTCACTGCGGGCGTGCCGCGCAAGCCCGGCATGAGCCGCGACGACCTGATCGGCATCAACCTCAAAGTCATGGAATCCGTCGGCGCCGGCATCAAGCAGTTCGCCCCCGACGCATTCGTCATCTGCATCACCAATCCGTTGGATGCCATGGTTTGGGCCCTGCAGAAATTCTCAGGCCTCCCGCCTGCAAAAGTCGTCGGCATGGCCGGCGTCCTCGACAGCGCACGCTTCACGGCGTTCCTCGCCGAAACGGCCGGCGTGTCGGTGCAAGATGTGCGCGCAATGACGCTCGGCGGTCACGGTGACGACATGGTGCCGATGGTGCGCTATTCGACCATCGGCGGCGTGCCGCTGCCTGATTGCATCAAGCTCGGCATGTTCAGCCAGGAACAGTTGGATGCCATGGTCAAGCGTTGCCGCGGCGGCGGTGGCGAGATCGTCGCCTTGCTCGGCAACGGCTCGGCGTTCTATGCCCCGGCCGCGTCCGCAATCGCCATGGCCGAGAGCTATCTCAAGGACCAGAAGCGCATGCTGCCATGTGCCGTGCACTTGTCGGGCCATTACGGCGTCAAGGACATGTACGTCGGCGTGCCCGTCGTCATCGGGGCGAAGGGCGTCGAGAAGATCGTCGAGCTCGAATTGAACGACGCCGAACGCGTCATGTTCATGAAGTCGGTCGAGAGCGTGCGCGGTCTGTGCACGGCTTGTAAGACAATTGCACCGGCGCTGGGTTGATCAGCTCAATACGTGGGTTGTCGCGCCGGACTATTATCGAGCCCGACTATTATCGAGCCCGACTATTATCGAACCCGACTATTATCGAACCCGACTATTATCGAACCCGACTCTCGCCCGACAGTGCTTGACCGGCGCTGTCGGGCGGTTTTGTGTGGCGCAGGTCGAATTTCTGCACGGAGGAGACGTCCATGGATCTCGGCATCAAAGGCAAGACGGCGATCGTCTGTGCGGCCTCCAAGGGGCTCGGCAAGGGAACCGCTCTGGCGCTCGCCATGGAGGGTGTCAACGTCGTCATCTCGGCGCGCGGCGTCGAGGTTCTGGAAGCAACGGCTGCTGAAATCCGCGCGTTGGCTCCGGGCGTTAGCGTCACGGCAGTTGCCGCCGATGTGACCACCGACATGGGCCGCAAAGCGTTGCTCGCCGCATGCCCGAACCCGGACATCCTGATCAACAATGCCGGCGGTCCCCCGCCGGGTGATTTCAAGGACTTTTCACTCGATCATTGGCGCGCGGCCGTCGAAGCCAACATGCTGGCGCCGATCGCACTCATACATGCCACAGTGTACGGCATGATGGATCGCGGCTTCGGGCGTATCGTCAACATCACGTCGGCGTCG
>JANOAW010000987.1:0-7813 GCA_031411355.1 Hyphomicrobiaceae bacterium
CGCTTGATGTTGGTCTGGCCGATGGCGGCCACCGCGCCAAATACCATCGAGGCAATCGACAGGAAGATCACGATCTGCTGCCAGCGGCCGGAGATCGAGCCGAACGCGTCGATGGAGACGCGGATGAACAAGGCCATGGCCGCGACTTTGGGCGCAGCCGAGAAGAAAGCCGCGACCGGCGTCGGCGAGCCTTCGTAGACATCGGGTGTCCACATGTGGAAGGGCACGGCCGAAATTTTGAAGGCGAGACCGACGAACACGAACACGAGGCCGAAAATCAGCCCGATGCTGGCGCTCGTGCTGGCGGCAGGTGCCACTTTCAGGATCTCCGCGAATACGGTCGAACCGGTAAAGCCGTAGACGAGTGAGGCACCGTAGAGCAGCATGCCCGACGACAAAGCGCCGAGGACGAAATATTTGAGCCCCGCTTCCGACGATTTGACATTGTCGCGATGAAACGCTGCCATCACGTAAAGGGCCAAGCTCTGCAGTTCGAGGCCGATATAGAGCGCAATCAAGTCGCCGGCAGAAATCATGATCATCATGCCCGCGCTCGCGAGCAGCACGAGGACCGGATACTCGAATTTCAGATATTTGCCCTCACGCATGGCGTCGAAGGAAATCAGCAGCGCACCACCCGCGCCGACCAGCGCCAGGATCTTCATGAAGCGTGCGAACGGATCGGACACGAACGCGCCGCCGAACGCGCGCACGTTCTCGACCGGCTTGAGCAGTAGAAACATGCCGGCAGCGACGATCACCAGCAACGCCATCCAGCAGATTTTTTCGGCGTTGACCGCGTCCTCCTTGCGGAAGGCGCCGATCATCAGCAACGCGAACGCACCGAGCACGAGCGTCAGCTCCGGCGCGAGCGGTGCGAGAGTGGCGAAGTAGTTCGGCATGCGCTGTTCCTGGCCCCGCGGGCCGAGGCGACGCGTCGCGCAGCTCGGCCGATCCGCAGGCCGTTTGCGACGTTTTCAGTCGGTGGTCAACGTGGGCAAGTGTCTCGCGGTGTTCAGGTGTCGGCCTGCTGACGTCGGTGCCTGATGCCCCTAGAAATGCTGCTATCGTCCCTGCTACAGCCGGCGTCATGACCGATATTCTCGCCAAGATCACGGCAACCAAAGAGCGCGAAGTGGCCGCCGCCAAGTTGGCTTTGCCCATGGGCTCGCTGGAGGCTGCGGCACGGCGCGCCGATGCCGTGCGCCCGTTCGCCTCGGCTTTGTCACAACGGCACGCAACGGGTCGACCGGCGTTGATCGCCGAGATCAAGAAGGCATCACCGTCGAAGGGGCTGATCCGACCGGATTTCGATCCGCCGACGCTCGCGCGGGCGTACGCAGCCGGGGGCGCATCATGCCTGTCGGTGCTGACGGATCGCGACTACTTTCAGGGGGCGCCCGAATATCTGCAGTCGGCGCGTGCGGCGTGTGGGCTGCCGGCGTTGCGCAAGGACTTCATGATCGATCCCTATCAGGTGGTCGAGGCGCGCGCCTGGGGTGCCGATTGCATCCTCATCATTCTCGCTGAAGTCGACGATGCGACCGCACGTGTGCTGGCCGAAACCGCGCAGGCCTGGGGCATGGATGCGATCGCGGAAGTGCACGATGCGCCTGAACTCGAGCGCGCACTGCGTCTGCCCGTGCGCATGATCGGCATCAACAATCGCAATCTGAAGACGTTCGAGGTCACGTTGGCGACCACTGAACGGCTGGCCCCGTTCGTGCCCAAGGATCGGATCGTCATCGGGGAGAGCGGGATCTTCACGCCGAGCGATATCGCGCGGTTGTCGAAAGTCGGGGTCGAGACATTTCTCGTCGGCGAAAGTCTGATGCGACAAGCCGATGTGACAGTGGCGACCAAGGCGCTGCTGACGCCATGAGCGCTGAAACCCTGCGTACTCTCGACGACCTTGCGCGGTCTGGCTTTATCGCTGCGCCGGACGATCCCGTATTGGCACGTGTGGCGCAACGCTACGCGGTGGCTTTGACACCGACGATGGCATCACTGATCATCGGCTCGCCGGTTGACGATCCGATTGCCCGACAGTTCGTGCCGACGGCGGATGAACTCGTCGGGCGACCGAACGAGAGCCCTGATCCGATCGGCGACACGCGCCATGAGGTGGTGCCCGGAGTGATCCATCGTTATCGGGATCGCGTGTTATTGAAAGTCACCCACGCCTGCCCCGTATATTGTCGGTTCTGCTTTCGCCGCGAGATGGTCGGGCCTGGGGGCGAGCAAGCCTTATCGGGCGCAAAGCTCGAGGCAGCGTTGGCCTATATCGCCAGAAAGCCCGAGATTTTCGAAGTCATTCTCACCGGTGGCGATCCACTGACGTTATCACCCCGCCGCATCGCCTTGCTGCGGGATCGACTGGCTGAAATCGAGCACGTCAAAGTGCAACGCTGGCATACGCGCGTGCCAGTGGTCGATCCCGATAGGATCGATGCCGCCATGACCAAGGCACTACGCCACCACGACAAGGCTATCTACCTCGCCATCCATTGCAACCACCCGCGGGAACTGACACCTGCCGCGCGCGACGCCATCCGCCGGCTCGCCGACGCCGGCATCGTGCTGTTGAGCCAGACGGTGTTGTTGAAAGGCGTCAACGACGACGCAGCAATCCTCGCGGATCTGATGCGCACGTTCGTGTCGTTGCGCATCAAACCGTATTATCTGCATCACGCGGATTTTGCGCCGGGAACATCGCATTTCCGCACCACGATCGCCGAAGGACGTGCCATCATGAGGGCACTACGGGGAAAACTCACAGGGTTGGCCCAGCCGACGTACGTGCTCGATATTCCCGGCGGCGTCGCGAAAGTGCCGATCGGCCCGGACTATGTCGGGGACGGCAGCATCATCGATCCCGACGGCATCGCGCACCGTTACGACGAGGACCGGCTATGACCAGAAAAGTCGTGCTCGTCGTCGCGGCGGCCTTGATCGATACCGACGGGCGCGTGCTGCTCGCGCAGCGCCCCGAGGGAAAATCGATGGCGGGCCTGTGGGAATTTCCGGGCGGCAAAGTCGAGCCGGGAGAACGGCCCGAGGCGGCATTGATCCGCGAGTTGCGCGAAGAACTGTCGATCGAGGTCAGGCCCAAATGTCTGGCGCCGTTTACCTTCGCGTCGCACACCTATGCCGATTTCCATCTCCTGATGCCGTTGTACGTGTGCCGCAATTGGCTCGGCTGCGTCAGCCCTCGTGAGGGGCAGCGTATTGCCTGGGTGCGCGCCAATCGCCTCGGCGACTACGCCATGCCGCCGGCCGACGATCCGTTGCGCACGATGTTGCGGGACTTGTTGTAAGGTCTCAACGCGCGACGGGTGGCGTGCCGTGCGTGTGAAAACTTTCAATGGTTTTCAGCCCCCAGGCTTGCCCCTTCTTGCGCTCTGTCTCGGTCCAGGTGACCGTCTGCCAATCGGGTGCGAGTATCAGGCGTGCACCAGCATTCGCGACCTCGACGCGGTTGCCTGCGGGCTCGTAAACGTACAGGAAAAACGTCTGCTGGATGGCGTGCTTGTGCGGCCCCGTCTCGATGAAGACGCCGTGCTCCAAAAACGTATCGGCTGCCTCCAGCACGTGCTCGCGTTGATCGACTGCGTAGGTGATGTGGTGGAACCGCCCCTTGGTGCCCGTGCTGTCGCGCGTATAGGCGACGTCGTAGCTCTTGTTGTTATGCGTGAACCAGCACCCGCCCACGGTGCCATTGTCGAGCACGATCTGTTCGGTGATGCGACTGCCCATCGCTTTCGGCATGAAGTCACGGATGCCGGCGACGTCGACCGCCAGCAGATTGAAATGATCGAGCCGACGCACGCCTGCGCCGCGGCGGTGATTGCGCTGGGGCTGATTTTTCAAGGCCGGCTTTTCTGCCGTCGGCGCCTCGTAGCGGCGGGTGTCGTAGTAGAGTTCGAACACGTGATCATCCGGATCGCGGAAACGATATGACCGCCCGTGCCCGAGATCGCCGTCACTCCAGCCGATGCCGAGCCCCATCTGTTCGATCACGGCCACACGGCGCAGCAAGGCCTGTTCGCTCATGCAGCGATAACCCACGTGCGCCATGCCCGTTGTCTGCGAGGCCGTCAATTTGAGTGTGTGGAACTCGTAGTCGTCGTAGGCGCGGAGATAGACTGAGTCGCGATCGCGTCCGCTCTCGGTAAGCCCGAGCGAATTGATGAAAAAATCCAGGCTTTTCTCGGGTTTGTTCGTCAACAGTTCAACATGCCCGAGATGAGCGACGTCGAGGCAAGGTTCGGTGATCATGGCGGATGTCCAACGGGTCGGGCGTGAAATCGCATGCCGCCATCACGGCCGCAAGACGCGACCGCGACCGGCTGGGCGCCATTCATTTACCGATCTTGGCACCGACATCCTTAGCCTGGTGATCGAGCCGACCGCGCTTTTCCGCGGAGATCTTCACGCGCATTTTGATCTTGCCGTCCCTGGCCGTTTTCGTCTCAACGATCTCGGCATGCTCGTGCAGCCAATGCATGAATTTTCCGGCCGTCGGCGCCATGGTGATTGACACTTCGTCGTCATCCACGCCGAGCAGGTCATTGATGGTCGCAAGCAGCGTCGCGACGCCTTCACCCGTCATCGCCGACACCAGCACGGGCTTGTCGGTGCGTCGCGCAACCTCTGCCGTCAACTCTTCATGCCGCTCAGGTCCGACGCGGTCGACCTTGTTCCAGACTTCGAGCATGCGCGTCTTCGCATCGTCGGGATCGACGCCGAGATCACGCAGAACGCTTTTTACGTCGAGCGCCTGGGCGTCGGTCTCGGCATGCGAGATATCGCGGACGTGCAGAATGAGCGACGCTTCGATGACCTCTTCGAGCGTGGCGCGGAACGCCGCCACGAGCATGGTCGGCAGATCGGAAATAAAACCGACCGTATCGGACAGGATGATCTTGCGGCCGGGCGCGACCTTGACCTCACGCATGGTCGGGTCGAGCGTCGCGAACACCTGGTCCTTCGCGAACACGCTCGCGCCCGTCACGCGGTTGAACAAGGTCGATTTGCCGGCGTTCGTATACCCGACGATGGCGACGATCTTGTAGGGTACCTTTTTCCGCGTCGCGCGATTGATCTCACGTGTGCGGACGACGTCCTTGAGTTCGACTTTCAAGCCGTCGATTTTGTCCTGGATCATGCGCCGATCAAGTTCGAGCTGGCTTTCACCGGGACCACCGAGGAAGCCCGCGCCACCGCGCTGGCGCTCCAAGTGAGTCCAGGCGCGTACGAGCCGGCTCTTCTGATAGGTCAGGTGTGCCAGCTCGACCTGCAGGCGCCCCTCCCGCGTTTGTGCGCGACGGCCGAAGATTTCGAGAATGAGACCGGTGCGGTCGAGCACCTTGCACATCCAGGCCTTTTCGAGATTGCGCTGCTGAATGGGCGACAGCGGATGATCGACCACGCACAACGTGATCTTGTCGTCGGCGACCATTTGCCTGATTTCGTCCACCTTGCCCGAGCCAAACAGCGTCGCCGGTTTCGGTGCCGCCAGCGGGATCACATGGGCGCCGATCACCAACAGGTCGATGGCTTGGGCGAGACCGATGGCCTCGTCGCGACGATCGTCGGCCGAGTGCAACGGCGGCAGGGCGGGTTGCGCGTTGCCCTTGCGCCGACTGTCGTCGAAGCGGCGCCCGCGCGGGGGCTGCGGCACGAGCACCAAGGCGCGCGTGCCGATGACATAGCCATCGACGTGATGCGTGCCGCTGTCGTGCATCTCAGCCGGTGCCGCGACGTCCACGTCGTCGACCTCGAGTTCGACCGTGGCGTCTTTGCTTTTCTTGCGACGGGACAAGCGGATGGGCACCTTGAGCGCTGGAGCGTGAAAGATCACATAGGCTTAAGGGGGATGCCCGCCGAGCGCAAACTCAATTCTGCTTGGGCGCGTCCTTGGGTGCTTCGGCGGTGGCGTCGGGTTTCAACAGCACGTCGACGCGCATGCCGGGCAGCAGAGTCGGCAGGCCCTCGAGATCGACAAGGACTTCGAGCACGTCGACCTCGAGGCCGCGGCGCGGACCTTTGAGGCCGATTTTGCTCGGCGCGAGCGACTGTGCGATCTGGCCGACCTTGCCTTCGAAGTCTTTGCCGGGGAACGCATCCGAGCGCACGATCACCGTCTGCCCGAGGCGCACCTTGGCGCTGTCGCGCTCTTCGAGTTCGGCGCGTACACGCAGTTTCGACATGTCGCCGAGCACGATCATGACTTGATCGGGCGCTGGGACGGCTGTTTCGCCGACAGTTGCGATCACCTGCAAGATCGTGCCGTCCTTGGGCGCGCGGATTCGAGTGCGTTCGGCTGCGGCCTCGGCGAGCGTGATGTCGGAGCGAGCCGACGCGATCGAGGCTTCAAGACGCGTATATTCGGGCGCATTGCCGACGGCGACAATGCGGCGAAGGCTGGCGCGGTTGGTCTCGAGTTGATCGCGTGCTGCCGTGAGGGCGTCGCGCGCCTTGGTCAGATCGGCGGTCGTGCCTTTCGAGGCACGGCGAAGGCGTATCTGCCGATCGAATTCGGCGCGTGCCGACGTGACCACGCGCTCGGCTGCCGCGATGGCGTCTTCAGCGGTGCGCCGATCACGGGCGACACCCGTGACGTTTTCAGCGTTGCGTTCGCGGCGCCGCACGCTCGCCTCGGCTTCGGCGGCCGTCACCCGGGCTTCCGGATCGGCGTCGTCGAGACGTACCAGCAGTTCACCCGCCTGTACTTTGTCGTTGACGGCTGCAAGCACCTCGACGATGCGGCCTTGAGCCTGCGCCGTGATGCGCACTTCGCCGCCAAATGGTTCGACGCGACCTTGGCCGGCTGCGGCCCAGGTGGGCTGCGGCAACGGAGCCATTTTCGGTTGGGGCTGCGACGTGGCCGTCGCTTGCGCCAGGATAATGGACGCTTGCGCCGGTGTCGCCTGAGCCGAGCCGATGGTCGACAGCAGTGTATTTGCCGAGCTGGCATAGCGGGGCACGGCGTATGCGATTGCCACTGCCGCCACAGCAGCCAGCAGCAGGACAGGAACAGCGTTTTCGTTGCGGGCCGGATTTGCCATCAGGGTTTCCGTTTCTTATCTCGAACGAGCGGAGAGGGTGAAAGTTTGCGCACGGTCGTATCGCCGTCGGCTGGGGGGCGATCTTCGCTGACGATCAAGCCGTCTTCGATCCGAAGAATGCGGTCGGCATAGGGGATAGTGCGTGGATCGTGGGTCACGGCCAGGACCGCGTGATGCGTGCTGGCATGCGCGATTTCGGCGAGCAGTGCCATGACTTGCTGGCCATTCTCGCTATCGAGCGCGGCTGTCGGCTCGTCGGCGAGGATCAGTGACGGCTGACTTGCGATCGCGCGCGCCACCGCGACGCGCTGTTTCTCGCCGCCAGACAGCGTGCCCGGCGTGGCGCGCATCCGGTGCGACAACCCCACCTGATGCAAGGCGCGCTGCGCTTTCATGATCTGATCTGGACCTTTTGTGCCACGGACATCGAGCGCGAGCTTGACGTTTTCCTCGGCATTCAAAGTTGGAAACAGGTTGTAGCCCTGGAAGATGAACCCGACATGCCGACGGCGCAAATCCGCCAGCGCTTCCGGCTTTAGGCCCTCGGTCGCCTGTCCCGCGATCGACAGTCGTCCCGATGTCGGGGCGAGGATACAGCCGAGAATAGACAGTAGAGTCGTTTTGCCGGAGCCGGACGGGCCCATGAGCAACGTCAGTTCGCCGGGATACAAGTCGAGCCCGACGCCTTTCAACGCCTTAACCAGGCCGGCCCCGCGTCCGAGTTCCTTGACGATGTCGCGGGC
>JANOAW010000988.1:0-1595 GCA_031411355.1 Hyphomicrobiaceae bacterium
GGATAGATGTTCACACCGCCGGATATGATCATGTCTTTCGACCGGTCGCACAGGTAGAGGTAGCCGTCGGCGTCGAAATACCCGATGTCGCCCGTCGCAACGAGGCCGACCTTGGTGGAGGACACGCGCTTGGCGTGGTCCTTGTGGTAGGTGAAGTCCGCGATGTTGGTGAACATGGCGACGACCTCGCCGACCTCGCCAGCCGGAACATTGTTGCCGTCTGCGTCGACCACGCGAACATCTGCGCTAGGCATCGGTTTGCCGACCGTGCCCGGATGCGAAAGCCACTGTTCCGAATTGCAGAACACCACGCCGCCCGTTTCGGTCGAGCCATAGTATTCCATGATGACCGGCCCCCACCATTCGATCATCGCGCGCTTCACCGGTGGCGAGCATGGCGCAGCGGCGTGAACGACAAACTCCAGCGAGGACAGATCGTATTTCTTGCGGACATCTTCCGGCAGCTTGAGCAGCCGATTGAACATGATCGGCACCATGTGCAGGTGCGTGACCTTGTAGTCCTGGATCATGCGCAGCAGGTCTTCCGGCTCGAACCGCGCCTCGAGATGCAGGTTTGCGCCAATTCGCGCGCAGACGGAGCCATAGGCATTGGGCGCGGAGTGATACATCGGTCCGACCATAACGCTGACGATCTGGTCGGGCGGACGCGTCGTCAGGCCGAAGATTGTCAGCAGGCTGCGCATCGATGCCTCGAACTGTTCTGGCGTCGGTGAGGCGCGGCGGACCCCCTTTGGATGGCCGGTGGTGCCGGACGTGTAGATGATCGTGCCCGGGCTCTGGCGGGGTGGACCGGCCCAGGGCTCGAAGCCTTCCAACCAGGCCGACCAGTCCAGCGCGCCCGCAGGCATTTCAACGGTCTGGATCGAGACTCCATAGGCGGCTGCGATCTCGGGCGGCGTCTGAACGGTCAGCACCTGCACGCCTTCCGGAATGGCAGAGCGAACAGACTCGTAAAGGTCCGAGTGAATGACGATGACCTTGGCGCCCGAGTTCTCGAAGATGTACTTCGCCTCGGCCGGGGTCGCATGCCAGTTCACCGGCGTCGGGTAGACGCCCAGAAGGCCCGCTGCAGTGCTCGCCTCAAAAAACGGGAAGTCGTTGCGGAGGTAAAGCGCAATGATGTCGCCCGGCTGCACGCCGATGCTGTCCAGCCCGGTCGCGGCTTTCGCCGCCCGCAGGTTGAGGTCGGCTGTGCTCAGGCGGCGTTGGCCGCTGATGATTTCACCCAAGGCACATCTCCCTGACCGATCCGGTGGACCCGGATGCTTTGTCTTGATCGTTCAATTGGTCCTCAGCGCGGCGTGAAGCTCACGCCGAGGCTGCGAATGGCATGCACGAAATTGTTCGGCGCGATATCGATCGCGCCATTCCACTTGATGTCCGGCAGACGCGTCAGCAACTGGCGATAAGCCTCCTCCAGCTGAATCTGGGCGACACGCTTGCCGAGACAAACGTGAGGACCATAGCCGAACGCAACGTGCTTGTTCGCATTGGCGCGCGCGACGTCCAGCATGTCGGGGTTCTCGAACACGGCCGGATCGCGGTTGGCCGCACCGTAATACATGATGACCTTT
>JANOAW010000989.1:0-2040 GCA_031411355.1 Hyphomicrobiaceae bacterium
GGGTCTTGCCGGCGCGGTCGCGGGCGGTGTAGGCGAAACGAGGCATGGTCTCAGGCGTCCGTCATCGTGACGACACGCAGGACTTCGTCGAAGGTGGTGTAGCCGAGCTTGATCTTTTCCCAGCCGCTCTGGCCGAGGGTGCGCATGCCGTTCTTGCGGGCGCAATCGGCGAGGCTGCGCGTGCTCTCGCGTTTGAGGACGAGTTCGTGCATCTCGTCGTTGAGGCGGAAAATTTCGAAGATGCCGACGCGGCCGCGGTAGCCGGTGCCGCGGCAACGGTCGCAGCCGACGGGGCTCTTCAGCAGCTCGATGAGTTCGGCCTCGGCGGGATCGGCCCCGAGGATGGCGAGATTTTCGCGGAGTTTGATGCGGTTGACCGGCTGCGGGCGCGAGCATTCGACGCAGAGGCGGCGCACCAGACGTTGGGCGATCACGAGCTCGATGGCGGAGGCCACGAGAAAGGGTTCGATACCCATGTCGACGAGACGCGTGATGGCGCCGGGGGCGTCGTTGGTGTGGAGCGTGGAGAACACCAAGTGACCGGTGAGTGAGGCCCGGATGGCGATCTCGGCCGTATCCTTGTCGCGGATTTCGCCGACCATGATCACGTCGGGATCCTGGCGGAGCACGTGGCGGAGCGCGTCGGCGAAAGTGAGGCCGATCTCGGGTCGGACCTGCATCTGGTTCACGCCGGGGACCTCGTATTCGATCGGGTCCTCGATGGTGATGATGCGCAGATCGGTGGAATTGATTTTCCGGAGAAAGGCGTTGAGCGACGTGCTCTTGCCCGAACCGGTCGGACCGGTGACGAGGATGATGCCGTGCGGATAGTCGAGGATGCTGACGATCTGGGCCTGTTCCTCGGGGCTCATGCCGAGGCGGTCCATGGTGTAGGCTTCCTTCTTCTGGTTGAGGAGGCGGAGCGAAATGGATTCGGCGTAGATCGTGGGGACGGTGGAGACGCGGATGTCGAGGACGACACCGGCGGCCTTGAAGTTGATGCGGCCGTCCTGCGGGAGACGTTTTTCGGAAATGTTCATGCGCGCCATGATCTTGAGGCGCGAGATGATGGCGTCCTGGAAGCGGAGAAGATTTTCCGGGAGGGGGACCGGGACAAGCAGGCCGTCGACGCGGTAGCGGATCCGGAGCGCGCCTTCCTGGGGCTCGAAGTGAATGTCCGTCGCCTGGTCGGCGATGGCCTGCGAGATGACGTCGGTGACGAAGCGCACGACGGCGGCTTCTTCATCGACGGCTTCCTCGTCCTGCTTCTGCGCCTCGGGGGCGACGTAGCTTTCGTCGCCGTCATCGAGGGAACCGGCGCCGACGCCGAAGTTTTCAATGATGAGCTGGTGCACGCGTTCCGGGACGGCGAGGTGCCACACAAGCGGGCGCGGCGTAAAGGTGCGCAGCCAGTCGGCCATCAGTTCGTCGGGCAACCAGGCGGCGGCCAAGTGCAGCGGGAGCAGGGAGGAGGGAGAAGGGAGAAAAGACGGATCGGAGCCTGCGACCGAGAGAGCGTTTGGGTCCGTTGCTTCTCCCTGCTCCTTCGTCCCTGCTCCCTGAAACTTGATCGGGATGATTTGATACTCGTGGACGAGGCGCGCGGGCAGCAGGCCGCGGGCGTCGGGGTCGGTCTCGAGGTTGCTGGCGAGGGTGAGGCCGGCGGCGGCGGCGAGTTTTTCGAGGACCTCGGGTTCGGGGCGCGCGAGCGCGGCGGCGAGGACCTCAAGGCGTTTTTCTCGCGGGGCTTCGGCGACGGCCTGACGCTGTTCGTCGGTGAGGCGTTCGGCGAGCGACGCGGGAAGGATATCCTGATCGGGCGCGGTCATGGTCGGAGGGGACACGGGGCGCGCGCTTATTTGAGGACCTTTTCGAGGAGAGTCGGTTTCTTCGGCACGTAGGTCGGGTCGAGGCGCTGCTTGACAAGTTCTTTTTGGTCGAGGGAATCCACGCGTTTCATGGCTTCGGCGTTGTCGGCTGGTGTATTGGTGAGCACGACGGGGCGGATGAAAAAGATGAGGTCGGTGCGTTGGTCTTCCT
>JANOAW010000990.1:0-6695 GCA_031411355.1 Hyphomicrobiaceae bacterium
ATCACCGGCGGTGGCTTGTCGGCCAACGTTGAAAAGCAATTGGCCACCTGGCGCCGTTTTCGCGACAAGGTGCGCGCTTACGCACCGGCCCTCGAAGCCGCGCACGGCCGCCGCGCCGAGGCGTATCAGCTGCGTTATCTCGCGCGCCGCGCCGTAAAATCGTCCGACGGCGGCGTTGCCTATCGGCTCATTCGCGAGGCGCTGGCCACGCATCCGCCGATGCTTCGCGAAGAGCCGGCGCGCACGCTCGTCACGCTGGTGGCGGCAACGGGGGCAAAGTTACTGCCGCGCGCGCTCTACGCGCCCATGTCGCGGGGTGCCGTCGGGGTGCTCGGGCGAGTGCCGAAACTGCGGGTGTAATATGTCCATGGCGATGGCTTCGCGGATCATTGCACCGACACGCGCCTGGATCACGGCACGCGCGTCGGATCGGGTCGTCCGGAACCTCGGTTGGTACGGCATAGCCGAGGTCGGCGTGCGCCTGTCGCGACTGTTCGCGACGGTCGTGCTCGCTCGCATTCTGCTGCCTGACGATTTCGGCCTCGTCGCCATCGTGCTGACCTCGTTCGAGTTGGTGCGCGTGCTCGCCAACAACGGTGTCGGATTGAGCATCGTCCGCGCCAGCGACACCGACCTGGCACGAACCTGTGCGACCGCCTTCCGCATCTCCATGCTGGTCGCGGCAGTCATGATCGGGGTGCAGATCACCGTCGGTGGCATGACCGCGTGGTGGATGGGACGTGCGGACCTGGCAGCGATGTCGGTCGTACTGGCGGCAAGCTACGTCTTTCTGCCGTTCACGGAGGTGAACTACTGCCGCCTGTTGCGGACACAGGATCTCAAGACGATCGCCGGCATCACGGCCGCTCAGGTGTTGCTCGACAACATGCTGACGATCGGCTTGGCGGTCGCCGGATGGCACATCTGGGCGGTGATCATGCCGAAACTGCTGACGGCGCCGGTTTATGCGCTGCTCCTTCGGCGAGCCGAGCCCTGGCGTCCGGACCACTCGATCTCGATGCTGCCGCTACGTCCGATCCTCGCCTTCGCGGGGCCGGTACTCGTCACGGAACTGATGACCGCCGTCCGCTTCAACCTCGACAAAATTCTGGTTGCCGTAATCCTCGGGGTCAATGCGCTCGGCATCTACGCCTTTGCCTTCAACGCCGGCCTCGGGTTGTCGATGACGTTTACCGCCGCCATGTCGGCGTCGCTGTTTCCGCATTTTGCCGAACTGGCTCACGATCGGCACCGGCTGGCCGCAGGTTTCGAACAGGCCTTGCGATCGAGCGTCGCGTTGGTGGTTGTGATGATCGCGGCGCAGGCTGTCGCAGCCTTGGTGTACGTGCCCGTGATTTTTGGGCCGAGATGGGCGTTCGCCGCGCCCATCGTCGCCATGCTGTGTGCCTCGGCTGTGGCACGTCCGCTCTACGACGCATCCGCCCAGATCCTGCGTGCGCGGGGCGAAACGCGGGTCGAACTGGCCGCCTCCGCAGCCTTCACGATGATGCTGCTGACGGCGTTTGCTATAGCGCTGCCGTACGGCATCGAAACGGCGGTCGGGATATTCGCTGCCGTGTCGACGGTCGGCCATGTCGTGATGGTGGTGTTCGTGCGCTGGTGGATCGAGAGCGCACATCGACTTGCAGGATACGGAGCGGCGGCGTGATAAAAATCGTGCACATTCGCGACGAAGCCGGGATCGGTGGCGTCGGACGCATGCTCGATTATCAAGCCGCTCATCTCGGTCGCGGCTTCCACCAGCAGACCGTGATCGCCGCGCCAACGCGTCTCCATCCGCTCGAGATCGACGCCGACGTGCTCGTCTCACACGTGACGTCGATCTGGTCCAAGGTGCCCTATCTCGCTGGCTTGCGGGCCTTGCGCCCGAGCCGGCCGCTGATCCTGGTCGAGCACAGTTATACCGACGCATTCGTGCGCCGCCATGTCGAGGGCACCGCGCATTTCTATTTCATGCTGCGGCGCGCGTACGCGTTGGCGACGCACGTGGTCGCCGTTTCCCATGGTCAGGCTGCGTGGCTGCGGGCGAACCGCCTCGTGCCCGAGGCGAAACTGTCGGTGATCCGATCGGCGACTGACATGGCCGGCCTGATCCGCCTCGTCCCACCGCCGCCACGACCGCCGGGCGGGCCGCTGCATGTCGGCGCTTTCGGCCGCTACGCCGAACAGAAGGGCTTCGACGTACTCGTCGAGGCCATGCGCCACATCGCACCCGACACAGCGCGCTTGAGCCTGCGCGGCATCGGCCCGGACACGGACAAGCTGGTGGCGCTCGCGCGCGGCGCATCTCACGTCACCATCGGCGGCATCGTGCACGACGTTGCAGCCTTTCTCGACACCGTCGATGTGGTGGCGGTGCCGTCACGGTGGGAGGCGTTTGGGCAAGTGGCAGCCGAAGCGCGGGCCGCCGCCCGCCCCGTGATCGTGACGGATGTCGACGGATTGCCCGAACAGGTGACCGCCGACTTCGGTCGTCTGGTCGCTTCGGACGATGCGATCGGCCTTGCGGGAGCAATCCGCGATCTCGCCGATCGACGTCTCGACGCCATGGGCGAAAGCGCGCGCCGATCCGTGATCGATCACGGCCGTGACCATCTGGCGGGCTGGCGCGATCTGCTTTATCGCGCCGTTCGAAAACCCGTCGCACTGGTGTCGCAATCATCCGCGACCTGACACATCAAACGCTTGAGGATTCTCAGATGACGACGACGCACAAGCGCATTCGCAAAGCCGTGTTTCCAGTCGCTGGTCTCGGCACGCGCTTCCTGCCGGCGACCAAGGCCATGCCGAAGGAAATGCTGACCGTCGTCGATCGTCCGGTTATTCAACACGTCGTCGACGAGGCAAGAGCTGCCGGCATCGAGCACTTCATTTTCGTCACCGGCCGCAACAAGGGCGTCATCGAAGATCATTTCGACATCGCCTATGAACTCGAGAAAACATTGGCGGATCGCAACAAGATCAAGGAACTCGCCGAACTGCGCGACCAACTGCCGGCTGCCGGACAAACCAGCTTCACGCGTCAACAGGCGCCGCTCGGGCTCGGTCACGCGGTCTGGTGCGCACGTGACATCGTCGGCAACGAGCCGTTCGCGCTCCTGCTACCCGACATGCTGCATCACGCGCAATCGCCGTGTCTCGCCGAAATGATGGCTGCCTATGACGAACACGGCGGCAACCACATCGCCGTCAAACCGGTGCCGGACGACCAGACCCATCTCTACGGCATCGTCGGGGTGAGCGATGCCAAGGCCAAGGTTGGTGCGATCACCAAGATGATCGAGAAACCGCCCCAGGGCACAGCGCCGACGAATCTGCACATCACCGGACGCTATATTCTTCAGCCCCAGATCTTCGAGGAACTGGCGCGACAGGAAAAAGGTGCCGGCGGCGAGATCCAGTTGACCGACGCGATGATCCGCCTGTCGTCACGCCAGTCGTTCCACGCGGTGCGCTTCGATGGCAATATTTACGACTGTGGTTCCAAAGTCGGATTTCTGGCAGCCAACATCGCCTATGGCCTCGATCGACCGGAACTGAAAGCCGAGTTGACCGCCGAAATCCGCAAACTGCTCGGCTGACGTAGTGCTACTGGCCCATCGCTACTGGCCCATCGCTACTGGCCCGTCGCTACTGGCCCGTCGCCGGCACCTGGAACGGTGCCGGTAAAGTACCCGGTTGCTGCGCCTTGGCGCGTTGCTTGGCACGCAACTGCTTGTTGGCGACCGCGCGTTTCAGAATGCGTTGTTTTGCCTGCGCGGGGCCGAGCACCTGAGGACGCGCGCCCGGCGCCGGGATGGGCGCGACGATGCGAGGCTCGCGCAGGACGGCCGACAGTGCCGGAGTGCGACCGGCTTGATCGACCAAGCGCGAGAAATGCTCGATCCGCCGGTCATCGAGACGATCCGGCTGCACCCGCACGAGAATCGCGCGCGCCTGTTCAAGACGCCCGGCGCGCAACTCTATGCCGGCTGCAAGCAGCGGGTTTGCGGAAATGGTGTCCGGTTTCAGATATGCGCGCACGCGATCGAAGATCGGCCCGAACCCGCGCGCAATCAGCATCTCTGCGAGCCGTCCGAGTTCGGGTTGGTCGAACCGGTCGATGCCAAACCGCTCCGCCCCGCGCATCGCGAGCGACGGCTCATCGCAATCGAGCCCGGCCGACACGAAGCGGATGGCCAACTCCAGGTCCATGACTTTGTTCTGCTGCAGCCAGCCAGTCAGAAATGCGCGTGCCGCCGTATACTCTTCCTTGTCGATCATGATCTCGCCGACCGTCAGCGACACCGCATCGCCGGGTTTGCTCACGGCTGTCGCGAGTTGCAGCGCCAGGTCGTTGCGATCCGCCTCGACGAGTTTGTAAATGAATTCGATCGCCTGTTCTTCATCGAGCGACGCCCTCAGCCAGCGGGAGGCGCGACGGACGGCCTCATCGGGACGTTTGATGTCGAGCAGAGCCGCGAACAACAACAAACGCTCGCGCCCCGCCGCCAATCGACGCCGATCATCGACAGCCAACATGATCTGAGCCGCCTCTCCCATGCGCTCGTCGGCCATCTCGAGGAAAGCAAGTCGGACGAGTTCGTCGGGCCGGCGATACCCGCTTGCGCGGCACGATCTGAGCACGGCGTGTTCGGCTTCATAATCGTTGCGACGACGATGCAGGCCGATCAGTTCACGGCAGGCCGGTTCCGAGTAGCGCAGGGCGAGTTGCGCCTGCAGGGTCTTGATGTAGGCCGGCTCGTCCTGGGTGGCTTTGTAGAGCTGCGCCAATTGGCGTTGAATGATCGGGTCACGGGGCCGCTGCTCGGCCAGCAATTCCAACGCCGTTCGCCCCTTCTCGTTGTCGCCGAAGAAATCGTACAGCCGTTGGAGATTGAACAGGGTGGTGTTGGATCTATCGCCACGCGCAAAGCGTGCCTCGAGCAGCATCAAGGCGCGCGCCGGCTGGCCATCCCGCTCGAGCGCTGCGATGCGCTCCTGTTCGCCCGGCAGAATGGCAATGCCGATCGCAATCGCGCCCGCGAACACGGTCGGCATGACGATCAGATAGGGACGGTGCATAGAGCGCAGGATCGGCCGGCTGGACGTGGTCCAGGCCCACATCGCCTCGACACGGTCGGCGAGGCGTCGGTAGGACGCACGCACGCGTGCCGGGCGCCCGAGAGGTTGGGCTCGCTCAGTCATGGCACGACACCACGAGGTCGAGGGGCTCGATGGCGTTGACCTGCAACGACACGGCGAGCAGCCCGGTTTCGCTGGCCCAGCGGATTTCCTCACCAAGTACGACGCCGCCGCGGCTGGCCCGCACCTTGAAGCTGCGGCCTTTTTCGGTTCGCCAGGTGATGTCGCCTGGCCCGAAACCGCGCGCCTCGTAGCTCTGAATGCACTCGCCCGATTTGACGTTTGAAAGCGTCCAGCGCGCGTCGACCAACGTGACCAGCGGTACGCCTTGGCGACCGGCTGCGACGGGTTGCTCGATCGGGCCGCGGCCTGGTTGGGAGGCCCCGTCTTGAGACGGCGCGGTTTGAGTTGGGCCGGCTTCCGCGCGGGCGGCCTCGGAATGGGCTTGCAAGGTGACCACTGCGCGCGAGACCGCGGGGTCGAGGGCGACATAGAGCGCATTGGCGTGACGTGTCTCGCCCATCACGCCGACGCTCGCGGCAAAATCGACGGCGAGCTTCTGCGCCTCGTCGAAACGGACCGTCTCGACGGCGCCGCGGCGCGTGATCGCCCACGAAAACAAGTCCACCTGCTCCATCTCGAGTTTGAAAAAATCGTCAGCCATGGCAGCGTAGCGCGACGCCTCGATCGGCACGACGGCAGAACTGCGGGCCATCTGCATGAAATGCGTAATAGCTCGCAGCGCCGCCGGTTTCTCACCCGAATACATGTGATAATAGAGATTGAAGCCCTTGAGGCGCCGCGGATTGTCTGTGTTGCGCAAGGTGTGTTCGAGCATCATCTGGCCGCCGAACGGACCCGTCCAATCGTTGGTGTAGGTATTCTCGTTCGAGTTCACGGCGTAGATCTGGCGCTGCTTGCCGATCACGCGTGACAGCGGCGGCACATAGCCGACAGACGGATATTCGGCATCGAGGCGGCTGTCGCCGCCGTTCATGTTGCGCACGCCGGCTTTGCGGGTGGCCTCGATCGCCGCTTCGAACGGTGTCGTGTTGCCGCTCCACAAATACAGCATGGCTTTCTTGCCCGGTGGAGCAAAGGTCTCGGACATCTTCAAGGCACCGAGAAACTCGCGCCGGCGCATCAACAACCCCGAGGTCAGGACCATTAATCCCCCTCACCCTATCAAATGGTAGCCCGGGAGGAATGTCTCCAATTTGGTCAAGGCCGTACTTTGAGCTGGCGATCCCCGAAGCGGAAGGGCGCTAGCTGCGCCGCTTCAGGGTCGGCGATGGGATTGTTGCGTGAGGGGGCCTTGGGAAGACCGGCAATCATGGCCATTTGCGCGAGATCCAGCTTATCGATGGTCACGCCGTAATACACCTGTGCCGCAGCTCCAGCGCCATAGGCTCGATGCCCGAGGAAAATCTTATTCAGGTACAACTCAAGAATTTCGTCTTTACTCAGCTCGCTCTCGATGACACACGCCAGTACCACCTCTTTGAGCTTGCGCTCGTAGGTTTTTTCAGGGGACAGAAAAAAGTTGCGCG
>JANOAW010000991.1:0-3866 GCA_031411355.1 Hyphomicrobiaceae bacterium
CGGCGCGTCCGGCTTCATGTGTCCGTCCGCGCCCCACTCCGACATGCGGTTGAAGGGGATCTTTGGCCGCGTGTCGGCACGCGATACGACGGCTGCGCACTCTTCGGCCGCCGCGGCAAGGCGCGCATCCACGACCGCGCCGTCAGAATAGCGCAGGCCTGCTTCGACACCAAAGGCGACGAATGGCTGCAACACGCTGTAGCCGACGTAGGCGAGCGAGAAATTTATCGGCCACAACAGCATGTCGATGTCGCCGCTGCGGCCGTCAAAGGCGTAGGTGGCCTCGCTCGTGCCGACAGTGACCGACAGCATGGCGCGCTTGCCCGTGAAGCGTCCGTTTTCGAAACGCTTTTGGTTGGTATAGACACCACCGTATGCAAATACCCGGTCGAACCAGCCTTTGAGGATCGCGGGCGGCAGATGCCACCACATCGGATATTGCAGGATCAACAGGTCAGCTGCGTCCAATCTGGCGATTTCGTCAGCGACGTCCGGCGACAAGCGGGACTCAGCTGACGCATGACGTTGCTCCGCCTGCACATCGAAACGGTCGGGCTGCGAGCGTGGCACGTAATGTGATGAGCGCTCGCATGGATCGAAGCCCGAAGCATACAGATCAGAGACGGTGACGACGGCGCCCTGTGCTTCCAGCGCACCGCGGGCGGTTCGAGCGAGGTGGGCATTATAGGACTTCGGCTCGGGATGAGCGACGACGATGTGGGCGCGCATGCGGACTAACTTTCAGAAGGCTCATCTGCACCTGGTGGCACAGTCCACTCTAAATGCCCGCACGCTCCCATTCAGCGACACGCGATCGGCGCGGCGGCTGAGAGTGCGCGCTGGGTGCGAACGGGACCACGGTCACCTCGGCTGCGACGACAGTCATAAAGCTCTGGGGCGGCACGACCGTCCAGCCGTCACGCAGATCGTCCAGCGGTTCAGACACCACCAGCGTGCCACCAACCGGGCAGCATGCCTTGGTATACAGCGTTGGCGGGTTGCCGTCGGTCGAATAGCGCACGGCTGTCAGCGCGTGACCATCTGATATGGCAGCCGTCATCTTCAGCGGCTCTTCGATCCCGGCAAGACGCATCTCGTCTTCGACGAAGCCAACCGTGCGGGCCACCGCCCCTTGCGGATCGTCCGCGAGCCCGTTGGCGATCATGAGGAGAAATAGCGCCTCGCTGTCGGTCGTGCCGCCGCGATGTTGAAACAGTGCATCGGGAATGGCGGTCTCGATGCGCCGGCGAAGCTTATCCCATTGGGGCACCTGACCGTTGTGCATAAACAGGCGATGCTCGACGACGAAGGGGTGACAGTTCGCGCGTGTCGTCGCCGTCCCCGTCGAGGCGCGAACGTGGGCCATGAACAGGCGCGAGCGAATCTGATGTGCAATCGAGAGCAGATTTTCATCGCTCCAGGCCGGTCGGATGTCGCGAAAGACGCCGGGCCGCTGCCGATCGCCGTACCACGCAAGCCCGAACCCGTCGGCATTCACCGATGTTTTGGCCTCGTGACAATGCAGGGATTGCGCAACGAGGCTCTGGCTTGGTCGGGAAACGAAATCCTCGAGAAAAATGGGCGAACCAAGATAGGCAACCCAACGGCACATGTTCGACCTCGGAGGTTGGCGTCGAGATAGGTCCACTAGAGCATGGATCGGCCAAGCGCTGAAGGGCCGACTGTGGACGGCCCGAACCCGTGCTCTGCCCGCAATTGCTCAACAGTGTGGCTCTACAGCAACTTCACGCCGAGCGCGCAATGGAGCTTCTGAGCACAACTTAAAGCAATTTTCACATTTGGACCGTCGCCGATGCCGCTCCAGCTACAACTCAATATTTAGCAGTTTGGTCGCGATCGCCAACTACACCATGTGCAAAACGATTCGAAGGTGTGGACAACTCGGCCGCAAAACCCGATCGACTGCATGCGGATTTTCGGTCGCGAGCGGGTGAAAATTGCTGCTGCGTTTCGGCAACGAATTTGAGCAATTCTCGTCCCCTGTTGAATAGCATTCTGAATTTCTTCACGAAAAGAACTCGCGTCGGACACCGAATCTCCATAAGTCCGACATTGAGGGGGCGAGTTCGCATCCTTGTGATGCGTACCGCCCGGTTCCAGGCGATGTGTGGATAATCCCGATGCTCGTGCGGCGATCAGGGGATCATTCAGACATCACATGTGACCACGCGATCATCGACATGATGATCGAAGGGCCCTCCTCGAAAGTGCCAACGGCCGTTCAGTCCCGCGTGCAGCGTTGTCGGCGTACCGGTCGCAACTTGAGGAAGAAGAGCAATGAGACATGCTCTTGGAATAATGGGAGTGATGGCCGCGTCGGTCCTCTTGGCCGTATCAGCAGCCATCAACTGGCAATTCGGCTACAATCTCGGTCAAACCGAGATGGATAAGCAGATATATGGCGCGGCGTCAGCTGCGGCAGACTGCTTCAAAGCCTTGGTGCCATTTTTCTTCTTTGCTGCAGTGCGTAACAGAATGTGGTCTCAGGCGGCTGCCTCGGCAGTGGTCTGGGTGGTTGTCACGACCTACTCGTTGGCATCCGCTGTCGGCCATACCGCGCAGATCAGGGATTTCAATTCCGGTCAGCGTACCGTCGCTTCGGTCAACTATTCAGGACTCCGTGCGGACCTCAAGGCCGCGCAGGACCAACTGAATTGGGTACCGCAGCACCGCCCTGCCATGTCCGTGCAAGCAGACATCGACTCCACCAAGCTCAACAAATACTGGAGCTGGACCGATAGCTGCGCAAAGCCGGCCGACGACGCAGGTCGTAAGTTCTGCCAGAAGTATCAAGCGTTGCAATCGGAGCTCGGCTCGGCCAATCAAGCCGGCAAGCTCGTCGCATCGATCAAAGAGATCAATGTGAAACTGGCGCAGGCCAATGGCGTGTCTGCCATGTCCGACGCCGATCCTCAGGCGGCCGTCCTCGCCAAGCTCGTCAGCATCGTTCTGCCGGGCACTCGTGTCGAGGACGTGCAGACGGCCCTGACCCTTATGGTCGCCGTGTTGCTCGAGATCGGGTCCGGCTTCGGTATGTACGTCGCCTTTGCTTCCTGGCGTCTCCACGACCGCCCGGCGCCACGCCTGCCCATGTCGGCAGCCGTGCCCCTGCCGGTCTCCGCCTCTGCCTCCGCCGCGCCAATCCTGGCGCCTGCTGCCGCAGTAGCTTCTAAGCCCCGCCTCGGCGGAGCCAACGACAATAGAGTTGCCAACAAGCAGCTGACTGCGCCTGAAACCGACGTGCAGCGTTTTCACAAGGAGCGGATCGAAGTGGCCGACGGCGCGAGCCTGACTGCCACGACACTCTACGAAGACTACTGTGCCTGGTGTGAAGAACAGTCGAAGGAGCCACTCGCATTGCCGACGTTCGGTCGTGAGTTCGGTGAGTTGCCTGGAGTTCAGAAAGCGAAAATCGCAGGTCGAGTTCGGTATATCGGAGTTGGTCTGAGATCGGGACTTCTGGGCGACGAGGAGGATAAGAACATGCCGGCCACACGGGCCGCCTGAGGCAACCGCCTCCTGAACTGCAATGAAACCGGCCCCCAGCAATGCGGGCCGGTTTTGCGTTTTTGGCGAACCGGTTGTGCCGTAGGGCACAGCGCCTCGACGTGGCTCCCGATAGTTTTGATCGTGTCGCCGTCGTCACCGCGCACACGCTGAGGAGCCAGTCATGAAAGCCTCGACCTTTACACTTCCAGGCCTTGCCCTTTTCACCGCCATGGCCCTGTCGCCACTGCCAGCGACCGCTGCTCTGCACGCATCGACAGACGGGGGGCCATCGAGCGCCCCAGCCATGGCCCTCGACGCGATCGCGGCGAAACCTCGGCCAAAGCCGAAGCCCAAGC
>JANOAW010000992.1:0-6698 GCA_031411355.1 Hyphomicrobiaceae bacterium
CCTGCATCTCGCTTGAAAGGACGTATCATGACGGTCTATCTTCGCCCCGCGCTGGTCCTGCTCCTGTTTTTTACCGTGCTGACCGGTATCGCCTACCCGCTCGCCGTCACCGGCGTGGCTCAACTGGCGCTTTCGACCAACGCCAACGGCAGTCTGGTCCGACGCAACGGGGCCGTGGCCGGCTCCGCGTTGATCGGCCAATCGTTCACAACCGATCGTTACTTTCACGGGCGGCCATCGGCGACGAGCGCACCCGACCCCAAGGATGCGAGCAAGACGATCGATGCGCCCTATAATGGCGGCAATTCGGGCGGCGCCAACCTCGGACCGCTGTCGAAAAAGCTGCACGAACGGGTCGCAGGCGATGTCGCTCAGTTGAGACAGGCCGGCGCAGCGGCAATTCCCGCCGATGCGGTGACGACATCTGCGAGTGGACTGGACCCGCACATCTCGCCGGACTTTGCCCGGCTGCAGAGCCAACGTGTGGCGGCCGCCCGAAACGTCGCGCCCGACTTGATCCGTGCGCTCGTCGAACGGACCACCGAACGACCATTTCTCGGTTTCATCGGCGAACCGCGTGTCAACGTGCTATTGTTGAACCTCGCCCTGGATGCTGCTTTCTCTGGGCCGAACGGATGAGAGATCAGCCTTGTCCAGCCCTAAATCCAACGACCGTCGTCCGTCGCCGAAAGACCTCATGGATCTGGCGACGAAGGAGGCGCGCGGCAAATTGAAGGTCTTTCTCGGCATGGCGCCGGGTGTCGGCAAGACATTCGCGATGCTTGCCGCCGGACGGTCGTCGAAGGCCGACGGGGGTGATGTCCTGGTCGGGGTCGTCGAGACACATGGTCGATCCGAGACAGCGGCATTGCTCGACGGTCTCGATGTGCTCGCGCGCAAACCCGTCGCATACCGCAATCGCACCTTGATGGAGTTCGACATCGAAGCGGCACTGCTGCGGCGGCCGAAACTCTTGCTGGTCGACGAGTTCGCGCACTCCAATGCTCCCGGTTCGCTGCATCCCAAACGCTACCACGACGTCGAAGAGGCACTGCGCGCTGGCATCGACGTCTGGACGACCATGAACATCCAGCATCTCGAGAGCCTGACCGACGTGATCGAACGCATCGCCGGCATCACCGTGCGCGAGACCGTGCCCGACAGGGTTCTCGAAGACGCCGACGAGATCGTGGTGGTCGATCTGCCACCGGACGAACTGGTCAAGCGGCTGAAGGAGGGCAAAGTCTACCTGCCGGAAAACGCGCGCCGCGCCGTCGATCAATTCTTCAAGGTTTCAAACCTGACGGCGCTGCGCGAGTTGACGCTCAGGCGTACGGCCGATCGCGTCGACGACCAGATGATCCAACAGCTGCGCCAGCAAGGTATCGAAGGCCCGTGGCCGACGGCTGAACGGCTGCTCGTGTGCATCGGCGGCGATGAACATTCCGAGTTGATCGTGAGGGCTGCAGGTCGGATGGCGGCGGCGCTGAAATCGGATTGGTTTGCCGTTCACGTGCGCCATGCCGAGCGGGAGACGACGGATCGAAAGGCGCAGCGGCGGATAGACAAAACCATCGGCTTGGCCGAGCGGCTCGGGGCACGAACCTTCAGGCTGACAGCCAAGGACCTGGCCGGAGAGATTCTGACGTTTGCGCGACGGCACAATGTCACGCAGATCCTTATCGGCCGCTCACGCGCCGGTCTGTTCGATCGCCTACTAGGACGCTCGTTGTCGACGGCGCTGCAGGAGAGGGCCGATGGCATCGCCATCACGGTCATAGCGCCGGCCGGCAAGGCGGATCTGCGGCCGTGGGTCAGGGTGCCCGATCGCCTGTCGTCGACCTCTGCTGCGCTGATCGGGACCGGCGCGGTCAGTCTTGCGGTGCTCGCGGGATTGCTACTCGAACAGGTCACACCGCTGCCCAACCTGTCCATGGTGTTTCTGTTCGCGGTGCTGGTCTCGGCCTTTCGGTTTGGCCGCTGGCCGGCAATCGCAACCGCGTTGCTGTCGTTCTTCGCCTATAATTTCTTCTTTCTCGAGCCGCGTATGTCTTTGACGGTGGCCGAGCCGCACGAGGTCTTTGCGCTGTTCGTGTTCCTCGCGGTCGCAGTCGTCACCGGTGGATTGGCCGGACGGCTCAAGGAACAGGCAGCCGCTGTGCGGGCCCGCGCCGAGGCGACGCAGGCGCTATTCGATTTTTCGAGTAAATTGTCCGCCGCGGCATCGCTCGACGAGGTGCTGACCGTGTTGTCGACCCAGGGATCGGCGCTGGTCAAAGGCAAAGCGGTGGTGCTGTTGCAAAACCCGCACGACCTCGAAATCCGCGCGTCGTGGCCGCCAGACGATCAACTGCCGACGCCGGATTGGGCGGCGGCGCGATGGGCCTTCAAAGAGGGCGTCGCGGCAGGGTTCGGCACGACGACGATGCCGTCAGCGAAGTTTCATTTTCGCCCCCTGGTCGCGCCGAGCGGGCCTATCGGCGTCATCGGGGTTGAACCATCCGAACACGTCGGCGGGTTGGCGGATGCCACGGAAGCGGCCCTTCGGTCGATGGCCGAGCAGGCGACGATCGCACTCGAGCGAACGCGATTGGTCTCGGAGGCCGGAAACGCCGCAACGAACGCTGAAAGTGAGCGCTTGCGGACGGCCCTGCTGTCCTCGATCTCTCACGATCTGCGCACCCCGCTGGCGTCCATCCTCGGATCGGCGACGAGCCTCAAAACGCTTGGCGACAAGATGTCGACCGTCGACAGGGGCGACCTGCTGACGACCATCGAGGAGGAGACCGAGCGATTGACGCGCTTCATCGGCAACATTCTCGACATGACCAAGTTGGAAGCCGGTGTGTTGACGACGCGTTGCGAACCGATCGACGTCGGCGAAAGCATCCGATCGGCGGTCGAACGGGCGCGCCGTCTAAGGCCTAGTCGCAAGGTCGAGGTGGTGCGGGCGGCACCGATGCGGATCATGGCCGATGCGGCGCTGCTCGAGCAAGTGCTGGTCAATCTGCTCGACAACGCCGACAAGTACAGTCCCGACGGGTCGGTCACGCGGATATCGACGGAGCGCCGCGGTGCGCTCGTGTCGTTGAGCGTCGTCGATGCCGGCAACGGCATTCCAAAAGAGGCTCTCGTGCGCGTGTTCGACAAATTTTACCGGGTCGCGGGTGGTGACGGACGGGCGCCGGGCACAGGTCTCGGCCTTTCCATCTGCGCGGGGCTCGTGCACGCGATGGGCGGCAGCATCCGAGCCGAGAGCCCCGTGGAAGATGATCGCGGCACACGCATCGTGGTCGATTTGCCCGCGGCTCAGGACATGGCGGATGCGATATGAGCGGCACACGTATCCTGGTCGTCGATGACGAACCCCAGATCCTGCGCTTCCTGCGCCCGAGCCTGACTGCGGCCGGCTACGACGTGATCACGGCCGCGACCGGGGCTGAAGCGCTCAAACTAGCCGCAGCCAAGGCGCCCGACGCCCTGCTGCTTGATCTCGGATTGCCCGACATGGACGGCAAAGACGTGATCACTCAACTCCGCACGTGGTCGATGGTGCCTATAATCGTCGTCTCGGCGCGCGACCGCGAGATCGAAAAGATCACGGCACTCGATCTGGGAGCAGACGATTATGTCGACAAACCATTCGGCATCGGTGAGTTGCTGGCTCGCCTGCGCACGGCGCTACGACACGCGGCCCAGCAGACCGGCGAACAACAGACGTTTGCCACGGGTGGCTTGGTCGTCGACCTCGCGGCTCACTCGGTGGTGCGCGACGACCTGCCCGTCAAGTTGACGCCAAAGGAGTTCGACCTGCTCGCCTTGTTGGTGCGCCACGCCGGGCGCGTCGTCACACATACGCAAATATTGACCGCCGTGTGGGGGCCGGCACACGCCCACGACATCCAATACCTGCGCGTGTTCGTCGGCCAACTGCGTCAGAAGCTGGCCCGGCCAGGCGAAGACGTCGACCTGATCCAGACCGAGACCGGTGTCGGTTACCGTTTGGTGGATGCGCCCCCACGCCAATCGTAACGGCTGCAAACCCGACCGTGCTTTCGAAACGACGTCAATTTATTCGGCCGGCACGATTTTGTGCCCGATCGATCCGGTTGGCGGGCTCGGCGGTGTCGACGCAACCGGTTTTTTCTTGGCGCCGAACAGTTTGCGCACCACGACGTAGAAAACTGGTGTGAACAGGAGCCCGAACACGGTGACGCCGATCATGCCCCAGAACACGGCGGTTCCGAGTGCGACGCGGAGCTCGGCGCCGGCACCCGTTGCGATGTAGAGCGGAATGACGCCGAGCGTGAAGGCGAGCGAGGTCATGAGGATCGGCCGCAGACGCTGTGACGATGCCTCTACGGCGGCATCCACGATGCTCCTGCCTTCCTCCTCTTTCTGTTTGGCGAATTCGACAATCAGAATTGCGTTCTTGGCCGCGAGCCCGATCAGAACGACGAAGCCGATCTGCGTGAGAATATTGATATCGCGGCCATGCAGCCAGACGCCGAAGGCAGCCGACAGCAGGCACATGGGCACGATCAACATGATGGCGAGCGGCAAGGTCCAGCTCTCGTACTGGGCGGCGAGCGCCAGGAATACGAACAGCACCGACAGCACGAAGATCAAATAGCCGGTGCGCCCGACTTTTTTCTCCTGGAAAGACAAATCGGTCCATTCATAGGCGATGCCTTGCGGCAACACCTGGCCGGCGATCTCTTCCATGATGCGCAAGGCCTCGCCCGACGACACGCCCGGCTTGGCAGAGCCGTTGATCTCCACGGTCGGAAACAGATTGTAGCGCGGCACGCGATCGGGGCCGGCCGTCTCGCGGAAGCGCACCACGGAACCGAGCGGCACCATGGCGCCATCGATGTTGCGGACGCGGATTTTGTTGATGTTCTCGCCGTCCATGCGGAATTCGCCATCGGCCTGAGCCGTGACGCGATAGGTGCGCCCGAACATGTTGAAGTCGTTGACGTAGGCCGACCCCATGTAGACTCGCAACGCCTCGAAGATGCGATCGATCGGCACCTTCAGCATCTGCGCCTTGTCGCGGTCGACGTCGACGAAGGTTTGGGGCGTGCCAGCGGCGAACGTCGTGAAGGCGCTCTGCATCTGCGGGTGGCGCTGCGTCGCCTGGATCAATTCCTGAGCAATGGCGGCGAAATCGTTGGGCGGGATGCCGAGGGTATCCTGAAGACGCATGGAAAACCCGGCGGCCGAGCCAAGACCGCGCACGGGCGGTGGCACGAACACCTGCGCCGTCGCCTCCTGAATAGCGCCGAGCCGTTGGCGGAGGTTCTGGGCCACCGACTGCACGTCCAGACCTGGGGCTTTGCGCTCGTCGAAATCCTTCAGGATGACGAAGAACGAGCCGAAATAGGAAGAGTTGGTGAACGTCGCGCCGTTGCGACCGGCAAAGCCGTTGGTGTATTTGATGCCTGGTGTCGCGAGGATGATCTCGTTAGCGCGCTTGATGACTTCATCGGTCCGCGCCAGCGAGGCACCGGATGGCAGCTGCATCGAGACGATGGCGATGCCGCGATCCATATTCGGAATGAAGCCGGTCGGAATTTGCGGGATGAACAGGTAGGCGAAATAGATCAACCCGCCATAGGCGACAAGCATCAGCGGCCAGATGTAGGCGAGACCGCGCACCAGGGCACCATAGCCGCGCTCCAACAGGGCAAATAGCCAGTTGAAGCCTCGAAAAAAAGTGTGGATCGGCCACATCAGGATGCCGATCAAGTTCATCTTTCTGTGCTTTTCGTGCGGCCGCAGGAGCAGGGCCGCGAGCGCCGGCGACAGCGTCAGCGAAACGAACATCGACAGCACCGTTGCGGTCGCGACGGTGATGGCAAACTGGCGGTAAAACTGACCGGTGATGCCCGAGACGAACGCGGTTGGTATGAAGACGGCCGACAGAACCAGGGCGATTGCGACGAGGGCCGCTCCGACCTCGTCCATCGACACTTTGGCCGCCTCGATCGGCGTCAGACCCTCATGGAGTTTGCGTTCGACGTTCTCGACCACGACGATGGCGTCGTCGACCACGATACCGACCGCGAGCACAAGGCCGAACAAGGTCAGCATGTTGAGCGAGAAGCCGAAGGCCTGCATGACGGCGAACGTGCCGATGAGCGAAATGGGAATGGCCACCACGGGAATGATGGTCGCGCGCCATGTCTGCAGGAACAGCAGCACGACGATGACCACCAGGACGACTGCCTCGATAATCGATTTGTACAATTCCTTGATCGATACCTCGATGAATTCGGTCGGATTGTAGGTGATCCGGTATTCAAGACCCGGCGGAAACGTCTTGGCGATCTCGGCCATCGCCGTTTTGACGTTGGCTGTGGCCGTCACGGCGTTGGAGCCGGTTTGTTGGAAGACGACCAGCACTGTCGCCGGGACGCGGTCGGCATAGCCGTTGGCCGAATAGCTCAAGGCGCCGAGTTCGACGCGGCCGACGTCCTTCAGGCGCACGACCCGATTGTCAGTGCCGATCTTGACCACGATGTCGTTGAATTCTTCCGGCTGGCGCAGTCGGCCGCGCAACTGCAGCTGGACCTGGAAAGCACCCTGCTGATCGGACGGTGGCTCGCCGACGGCGCCGCCTGCGACCTGGACGTTCTGGTTACGCAGAGCAACCAGCACCTCTTCGGCCGTCAAGTTGCGCATGGCCAGACGCT
>JANOAW010000993.1:0-3785 GCA_031411355.1 Hyphomicrobiaceae bacterium
GCCTGTCATTCTGGCCATGTACGAGTACGCCAAGACGATAACCGCCGCTCAGTTCATGACGGCGTTAGCGGAAGCAAACGTTGCGCGGCGCAGGCTCGGCGCATTCTGGAGCAAGTACGATATCTGGCTATCGCCGACCACCGCGCGCATCGCCGAACCCTGGGGCAACTATAACCTCTCCAAGCCCGGGGTGGGCGCCAAGCACCTGTCGCAGGACCTCTTCAAGATCCCGGTGCAGTTCACGATCCCGCACAACATCATGGGCACGCCGGCGATGTCGCTGCCGCTTGCCGTGCATTCCAATGGATTGCCGATCGGCGTGCAGATCGCGGCCAAACCGGCCGACGATCATGTCGTGCTTCAAGTCGCAGCAGCGCTCGAACAGGCGATGCCGTGGGCTGGCCGAACCCCGCCATTGCACGTCGGTCGACAATAATGACGCGAATGTGAAACCTTCAATATCCCCGGTCGTAGATGCACCACATGGCCGATCGGCTATGCGCCGACGGCATAACCCCGGGAGCCACACATGCGCTTGCGTACACTTGTCGCCGCCGCCACGTTGGCCGCAGCCCTCGGACTTTCGCTCGTCAGCACCGTCAATGCCCGCACTGAAAAGTCACTCTATCAGCGCCTCGGGGGACTGCCGGCCATCCGCGCAGTGGTCAACGATTTCGTCGGCAACGTCGCAGCCGACAAACGCATCAACGGATTCTTCGCCAAGGCAAACATTCCACGGCTGAAGCAAAGACTGGTCGAGCAGATCTGCCAGGGCTCGGGCGGCCCCTGCAAGTACACAGGTAAAAGCATGAAGCAGGCGCATCGCGGCATGGGCGTGGGCAACGGCGACTTTACGGCACTGGTCGAAGACCTGCAGAAATCGCTCGTCAAGTTCAAGGTTCCGGCAAAGGAACAGGGCGAACTTCTGGCGATCCTCGGGCCGATGCGCAAAGACATTGTCGAGAAGCGCTGATGCACAGGCTGGCGCCTCGAATTGGGTCGCCCGATTTTGGCTATTGAGCGCAACAACTGCGACAAAGGGCGGATAGGGAATTCCATCGCCCGGCGCTAAACCGGCCAGGCTCGAGGCGGAGAGCGATGCCTCCCCTCGGGATCTTCGCTGCGTGAAGCAACGACGCTCAAGAGATGTACCATGGGTTCGATGTCGTCGACTGACTACGCAGCCACGTTCGCCAACGCCATCGCAACCGTGCATGCCGAAGGTCGATATCGTGTGTTCGCCGATATCCGCCGCGCCCGAGGTGCGTTTCCGGCAGCTGAACAGGTTTTGGCCGACGGCACGGTGCGCCCGATTACGGTTTGGTGCTCGAACGACTATCTCGGCATGGGCCAGAACGCCGCTGTCCTTGCAGCCATGCACGACGCACTGGAAGCCGTCGGCGCTGGTTCAGGCGGAACCCGAAACATCTCTGGCACCACGCATTATCACGTCGAGTTGGAGCGCGAAATTGCAAGCCTTCACGCCAAGGAAGCGGCACTCGTCTTCACATCGGCCTTCGTCGCCAACGATACGACACTCGCCACCTTGCAGAAGTTGCTACCAGGCGTCGTGGTTTTTTCCGACGCCAAGAACCACGCCTCCATGATCGCCGGCATCCGTCACGGTGGCGGGGAGAAACGCATCTTTGCCCACAACGACGTCGCCGATCTCGAACGCCAGCTGGCATCGGTCCCCAAAGATCGCCCCAAGATTATTGCCTTCGAGAGCATCTACTCGATGGATGGAGCCATTGCACCACTTGCTGCCATCTGTGATCTCGCCGAAAAATACGGCGCTCTGACCTACCTCGACGAAGTCCACGCCGTGGGCATGTACGGCGCGCATGGTGGCGGGATCTCCGAGCGTGACGGCGTCACCCACCGCATCGACGTCGTCAACGGCACGCTCGCCAAGGGCTTCGGTGTCATGGGTGGCTACATTGCTGCCAGCCGCGATCTGGTCGATGCCATTCGCAGCTACGCCCCCGGCTTCATTTTTTCGACCTCCCTCGCGCCGGCGATCGCGGCGGGTGCATTGGCCAGCATTCGCCACCTCAAAGTCTCGCACACCGAGCGCGCCCGCCATCAGGAGCGCGCCGCGACCCTCAAGCGCAAGCTCGAGGCAGCCGGCCTGCCGGTCTGGCGCAACCCGAGCCACATCGTGCCCGTTATCGTCGGCGATCCCATACATTGCAAAGCCATCACGGATGACCTGCTCAATCGCTTCCGCATCTACGTGCAGCCGATCAACTATCCGACGGTGCCGAAAAAGACCGAGCGCCTGCGTCTGACACCGACACCACTCCATACTGACGCCCACATGGATGCGCTCGTCGCGGCGCTGTCCGCCCTCTGGGCCGAATGCCCCATGTCGATCCAGATCCGACAAGCCGCGCAATGAACGCCGCGACCTTGCTGGCGTCGGCGTCCAACACGTGAGACCATGCGTGGCCGCTTATGGTCACGCGGCTGGCGGGGTAGAACGGCATGGGTGTGGTCGATCGCCTGATCTCGGGCCTCCTCGGGGTGGCCCGATGGCTTGCTTTGCCCATTGCGCTTTGCTTGTTCCTGCAATGGCCCTTGAGAGACTGGATCCAGCATGGCTCGCGCGAAGCCAACGATCTGGGCCAATGGCTGTTCGCACTTTTCGTCGCGGCCGGCATCGTGGCGGCAACACGAGCAAGCCGGCACATCGGCACGGACGTCATTTCTGCCGGACTATCGCCGTCGATGAGGCGCTGGCTCGAGCGACTCGGTAATCTGGTCGCACTTCTGCCGTGGGCTCTATTCGTTTTATGGGCCGCGATGCCGCAAATCATCGACTCCGTGATGCGACTTGAACGGTTCGCAGATACGGCGAACCCCGCGTATTTCATGGTCAAAGTCGCACTTGGCTTGATGCTGACTTTGATGGCGGCGCAAGCGGTGGTGGATCTGTTTCGCGGCGACCCGTCATGAGCGCGTTCGGCCTCGTGCTTATCGCAGGTGTGGCAATCGTCACGCTCGTCACCGGCCTACCGGCCTATATCGTGCTGCTGCTCGGCTCGATCATCGGAGCCGGTGTGGGGTTGGCGACTGGCGCCATCGGCATCGACATTCTGCGCGGTGTCGGCCCTAGACTGGTCGCATTGCTGGAAAGCGATCTTTTACAGGCACTTCCACTCTTTCTCCTCATGGGCGTTCTGCTCGATCGCCTTCCGATCGCATCGTCAATTTTCAAATGCGGCACGCGATTGTTCGGAAATCGGCCGGCTGCACCCGTCATGAGCGGATTCATCCTCGGCGCACTGTTGGGTCCGATGAACGGCTCGGTCGGCGCCAGCGTCGGAGCACTTGCGAGAACACTCGGTCCTCGTCTCGCCCAAGCGGGCGTAGCTCCTCCGCTGCGCGAGGCCGTGATTGCCGTCGCCGGCACTCTCGGCGTGGTCGTGCCCCCATCCCTGGTTTTGATTTTGCTCGGCGACTCAATGCTGTCGGCGCACACTCTCGCCATCAACGCGACGAAACGCATGGACCGGGTCATCAACACCCAGGACCTCATGCGCGGCGCGGTGCTGCCGGCCGCGATTTTTCTTGTCATCTGCCTGTTCGTCGCCGCGTTATCCGCGCGCGGACAATTTGCCGTGGCCTCGCCTCGCCTCGCCAGCCGCGATGAACGCCCGACCCTCACGGAATGGTCGATCGCAGCCGTTTCTGTGATCTTTCTCCTCCTGCTTCTTGGCGGTGTCGCAACCGGCCGCTTCTACGCTGTCGAAGCGGCGGCCATGGGTGCGGTCGCGCTGTTT
>JANOAW010000994.1:0-2432 GCA_031411355.1 Hyphomicrobiaceae bacterium
CCGGGCCAGCCGACCTCATCGAAGAAATTTCCCGGATGGCCGGCCTCCAGACGATCGCGTCCGTGCCGTTGCCACGCCTCGGCGGCGTCACCAAAGCGACACTGACCGATGGCCAGCGCAAGGTGCGCCGCGCCCGCCGGACACTCGCAGCCCGCGGCATGGTGGAGGCCATCACCTATAGCTTCATCAAGGGCAACGAGGCCAAATTCTTCGGCGGTGGCGGCGACGCACTCGAACTCGCCAATCCGATATCATCCGAGATGTCCACCATGCGGCCGAGCCTGCTCGCTGGCCTGCTTGCCGCGGTTCAACGCAATCGCAATCGCGGTTTTGCCGATCTCGCGCTATTTGAAATCGGCCAAGCCTATCGCGGCGACAAGCCGACCGAGCAGATCATGATCGCGGGCGCCGTGCGCGCCGGCGCAGCTCAACTCGGCGGCACCGGTCGCCACTGGCGCGATGGCGCCGAGGCGGCCGATACGTTCGACGTCAAGGGCGACGTGATGGCCGTGCTGGCTGCGTGCGGCTTCGACGCGTCGAAAGCACAGATTACGCGTGACGCGCCGGCCTGGTATCATCCCGGCCGCTCGGGCGTGGTGCGCCTCGGCCCCAAAACCGTGCTCGCGCACTTCGGAGAACTGCACCCCGAGGCCCTGAAACTTGCCGACGTCGCCGCACCCGCGAGTGCCTTCGAAGTGTTCCTCGACGCGCTGCCGGCCGAGAAGAAAAAAGCCACGAAGGCCAAAGCACCGCTCGCGGCCCTCGATCTGCTGGCCGTCACACGCGATTTCGCCTTCATCCTCGACGCCAACGTCAACGCCGCCGATGTCGTCAAGGCCGCGATCGGCGCCGACAAGGCGCTGATCAAGGACGTCGGCGTGTTCGATCTCTACGAGGGCAAAAATCTCGGGGACGGCAAGAAATCGTTGGCCATCCAAGTGACGCTGCAGCCGAAAGAGCGCGCGCTGACGGACGAGGAAATCGCCGCGGTCGCAGCCAAGGTGGCAGCCGACGTTAAAAAGGCGACAGGCGGCGAAATTCGCGGCTGACCGTCCTTGGCCGACGACGCCGTCGACAGACGAAGACGGCAGACGAAGACGGCCCGGTCACCTCATCGTATCTCTCGCGAGATCACTTGAAGTGCCGGGCCGTCGTCATGTCTGCGGCAGAACTCGGGATTGGAAATGCAAGACACCAGCGGCACCATGCGAAACGATCTCTGGCCGTCTGGTCTCTGAGCCGATCGGAACCTGCCACCTTCAGGGTTAGACCATGTCGAGAGACATGGAACGCGCAACCGATGTGTGTGTAGACCGAGACCTCTTAAAAGCGTGTAAAGACGCGTGCCATCGCGAGACGTGCGGTCACGTCCACGTCTCACCGCGCGCCGACGATGAAACTCACGACCGTCGCACATGAGCCGCCGATGTTGAGCGTGGCGGCCCGGCTGGCGCCGTCGACCTGCATCTCACCAGCGCCGCCTGTGACTTGTTTGGCGCAATCGAGCAGCATGCGGGCGCCAGTCGCGCCGACAGGATGGCCGCAGCCGATGAGACCGCCGCTCGGATTGATCGGCAGCGCGCCACCGTGCGCAATGGTGCCGTCCTCGACCGCGCGCCAGCTTTCGCCCGGCTGCGTGATGCCGAAATGATCGATGGCCATATATTCGGTGATCGAAAAACAGTCGTGCGTTTCGATCACGTCCAGATCTTGCACCCCCGTGAGGTCGGCGCGCCGCATGGCATCGGCGATGGCCGCGCGCACGTGCGGAAACACCAGCTCCTCGCCGACACTGCGCACGAGCTTATCTTTGAACTTCAAACCCGCGTTGCGATGTCCCCACCCGAGGATGCGCGGGATGTCGGCGAGCGTGACACCTATGCGTTGCGCATGCGCCGCGGCAAACGCCTCGGACGCCAACACAAGCGCCGCCGCACCATCGGTGATCTGGCCGCAATCGTTACGACGCGTGCCGGGCTCGATCAGCGGGTTTTTCGCATCGTCGTCGGTGAAGCTGTCGGCGTCGAATTTCCAACTGCGCGTCTGCGCCAGCGGATTGCGTTTGGCATTGCCGTAATTGGTCTCGGCAATGCGATTGAGATGGCGTCGGTCGAGGCCGTACCGGCGCTCATACTCGGCCGCGAGCAGACCGAACGCCGCTGGCCACATGAACGTGCAATCGATGTCTTCCCGCCCCTGCCACGCCGCCGAGTTCTGGTTCTGCGACGCGACGTCGCCCGGCAGATTTTTGAATTCCTCCGCCCCAACGACGAGTGCCGTCTCGTAACGGCCGGCCTCGATCTCGGCCATGGCTGAGAGAACGGCGAGCGAGGCCGATGCACACGCTCCTTCGTGGCGCATCGCGGGCACGCCCCAAAGTTCGGGCACGACTTGCGCGACCATGGCGCCGAGGTGGGCTTGCTGGCGCTGCA
>JANOAW010000995.1:0-1648 GCA_031411355.1 Hyphomicrobiaceae bacterium
GCGAGGAAGTCGCGGGCCTTCCACCTGATCATTGGGATAGCGTCATCGTGGCGACGGGGCCGCTGACGTCGCCTGCATTGTCGGCCGCCATTCAATCGATCACCGGCGAAGGCGAACTGGCTTTTTTCGACGCCATCGCGCCCATCGTGCACCATCATTCAGTCGACGAGACGATCGCTTGGCGGCAGTCGCGCTACGACAAGGTGGGACCGGGTGGAACGAGTGCGGACTACCTGAATTGCCCCATGAACGAAGCCGAATACAATGCCTTTCTCGACGCGCTCATCGCGGCTGATAAAACCGAGTTCAAGGCCTGGGAGGCGGACACGCCCTATTTCGACGGCTGTCTGCCGATCGAGGTGATGGCGGAACGAGGGCGCGAAACGTTACGCTTCGGTCCGATGAAGCCGGTCGGCTTGAGCGATCCACGCACGGGGCGGCGCCCGCACGCGGTCGTGCAATTGCGTCAGGACAATGCGCTCGGGACACTGTGGAACATGGTCGGATTCCAGACCAAGCTCAAATACGGTGAGCAAGCGCGCGTCCTCAAACTCATCCCGGGTCTGGCGAACGCGGAATTTGCGCGCCTGGGCGGGCTGCATCGCAATACGTTCCTCAATTCGCCAAAGCTGCTCGATAGCCAATTGCGCATGAAGGCACGGCCACGGTTGCGTTTCGCCGGCCAGATCACCGGCTGTGAAGGGTATGTCGAGAGCGCCGCGATCGGTCTGCTCGCCGGCATGTTCGCCGCGGCGGATCGGCTCGGCCGCACCATCGAATCGCCGCCGCCGACGACCGCGTTCGGCGCGCTGCTCGGCCATATTACCGGCGGCCACCTCGTCGAAGAAACGATCGTCAAGGGACCGCGCTCGTTTCAACCGATGAATGTCAATTTTGGGCTGTTTCCGCCGATGGATCCGCCCTCCCATGACGACGACGGCAAGAAGATCAAGGGCAAGGACAAGACGGTCTGGCGCAAGCGCGCCATGTCGCGGCGGGCATTGTCGGATCTCGCGAATTGGCTGCAGGATCGGCCCTCGGCGACGCGCCGCGAAGCCGCCGAATGACTTAAGCGCCGAATGACTTAAGCCTCGTCGGTTCTGCCCACGTTCAATATCCCGAACAACAGGTGTGATAGCATGACCGCTCAAGCGATCTTCGATGGCCACAACGACGTCCTGCTGCGCTTGTGGCGGCGCGAGCGACCCGCAGGTGGACCCTCGGCGTCCGAGGCGTTTCTTCGTGGCGAAACGCATGGTCATCTCGATTTGCCGAAGTGCCTCGCAGGTGGCTTTGCGGGCGGATTGTTCGCAATCTTCGTGCCGTCCAAGGAGCCGTCGGCGAACATGGACAAAGTCGATGCCGCGATGGCGACCGGGCAATACCAGGTTCCGATCTCCGCCGGTGTCGGACTGGCTGACGCCGCCGAGGCGACGCTCGCTATGGCGGGCTTGTTGTTCCGCATTGAAAAAGAATCGGCCGGTCGAGTTCGCGTCTGTCGATCGGTCGCCGACATCCGTGCGGCCAAAGCTGCCGGCGCGATGGCACCCGTCCTCCACATCGAAGGCTGCGAAGCGATCGACGCCGATCTGCGTGCGCTCGATGCGCTTTACGCAGCCGGCCTACGCTCGCTCGGTCCGGTCTGGAG
>JANOAW010000996.1:0-2569 GCA_031411355.1 Hyphomicrobiaceae bacterium
CGAGGGCTGGTCGCAAGGGTTGTCCGCAGTGCGGGCACGGGGGTTCGAACGCGCCTGACGCCAGCGCTGCCGCCACGCGCGGGGCGGGCATGACGGAGCCATGGGTCGCGCATCGACCGAAGCCTTCGCCATAGACGACCATCGAACTCGCCAGCGTCAGCCGCTTCACGCCGGCGCGCGCCATCGCCGCTAGAAGTTCGGCCGTCCCGGCATCATTGGACGAGGCGTAGTCCGGCAAATCGTCGGCATCGACGCCGAGCCCGACTTTCGCCGCCAGATGGATCACAGCGTCGATATCGCGCACCGCTTCGTCGACGGTAGCTCGGTCGCGGATGTCGCCGGTCGACACACCCACGCCCGCCGGCGGCGACCATCGGCTGTTGCCGTGGACGTCTGGACGCAAACTGTCGAGAACGCGAATTTCGTGCCCATTGGCAATCAATCTCGTCAGCACATGGCGGCCGATAAAGCCTGCGCCGCCCGTCAACAATATCTTCATGATGGTATTCGTTCCTTGGCAGTGGCGGTGGCGCCCGTCCGCAAAGACCGGCGCAGGCGGACGAACGTGGTCGTAATCTTCCAGGCGGCCCGCAGGCCGGCGATCACATCGCCCGAAACCTTCGACACGCCGCCGCGGCGGCATCGATGGTCGACGGCGAGTTCGACGATGCGCAAGCCACGAGCGGCGACGCGCATCTGCATTTCCAAATTCCAGCCGTACGTTTGTTCGCTCATGCCGAGGCCGCGCAACACGCTTGGCCGCATCGCTCGCATGGGCGACATGTCCGTGAACGTGACACCGTAAGCTTGCCGGAGCAGTTTGCCGGCCAGCCAACCGGCGACGATCTGTTGCGGCGTCATGCTGCCGGCCTCGCGCTGCCCGCGCAGGCGCGATCCCATCGTGAAGTCGGCTTCGTCGCGCGCGATCGGGCCGACGATGTCGGGCAGGAAGCGCGGCACGTCACTGCCGTCACCGTCGAGAAAACAAACGATGTCGATATCGCCGGGTACGGCTGCAAGTCCGGCAGCGCAGGCACGACCGTAGCCTCGGATCGGCTCAGCGATCACGTGCGCGCCGGCTGCGGTGGCGACGGCCGCAGTGTCGTCGGTCGAGGCATTGTCGACGACGATGACAAAGTCCACGCCTTCAGCGAGGACCTCACGCACGACGCCCGCGATCGGGATGGCCTCGTTCATGCACGGAATGACAACGGCGATACGACGATTGAGGGCACCCAACTGCATGTCAGACGATGTCCTGGCGAGACCGGCGGGCATCGCCACGTGCGGCGAGGAAGGCACGGGTTGAGGGGGCATCGGCGCCACTGAGGCGTGAGAAGGGCAACGGCTTGCCGGCAAATTCGTCCGCGAGCATGTGCAGAGACGCCGCATCGTCGACGTCATACCAGCCGGGCACGCCGACCACGGCGAGGCCGATCTCGCGCGCGCGGGCGAGCGTTGTCTCATAGACCGTGCTCGTGCTCCAGGCGACGTCGGCGAATACCCGCGCGTGCGGCTTGGACAACCCGATCAGTGTGTAACCGCCGTCGAATGCCGGGCTGAGGACGACGCAATCGCGTCGACGTACGGCCGCGACGGCATCGCGCAAAATCGATTGAGGTAATGTCGGACTGTCTGAATTGATCAGGATAGCCGCCTCGTGGCCCTTGGCCAGCAGATCGATCGTGGCCTGCAAAAGCCGCTCTCCCAAGGTGCCGTCCGATTGCAGCGTGAGATCGAACCCGGCAGGCAACAACGACCGCAAGCGGGCTTCCGAGCCGCTGGGCGTGTAGACGGCACAGCCGACCACGTCATCGGATGCGATAGCGCCGATTGTGCGTGCAAGATCTTCGATGAAACACGCCGATATTTCAGCACATTCCTGCGGGTCGAGCGGTGGGCTCAGCCGCGTCTTGGATTGCCCCGGGGTCGGGGTTTTACACACGATGGCGACGGCGACACTCAAGCTGAACTCCCGTACGTCTGACGAGCCGCAGCGCGTAGCATACCTAGCTGGGGCTCGGCATAGTGATGTTCGATCGCGCGGGCCGCAGCGCTATCATTTCTGCGTTATCGGCGTCGTGTCGCGCCATTGTCACGGCGAGTTGTCCCGCACGGAGATGTCGGACTTGCTATGCACGCCGACGCAGACAACGGGACGCCTGTCGGGGTGTGGCGATGTCGACCATGACGGGTGAGACCATGATACTGCGCGCGCGACTTCAATCGATCGATCCGCGTGTGACGGTCTCTATTCTGGCGCTGGTCATCACGCTCGCAGCGGTGATCGCACCTGGGCTGCATCGATCGTTCGGCGGTGTGGCTTGGCTCGCGCTGATACTGGCGTGGGCCGGATGCGCGTGGGTGGCGCTGTGCGTTGCCTCGCGGGATGCGCATCGATCGATGCTTTGGATCGTGCTCGTCGGCGCCGTCGCCATGCGTGTGCCATTGCTGGTCGAGCCCCCGTACCTGTCGTCCGACATGTATCGATATGTCTGGGACGGTCGCGTACAAGGCAACGGGATCAATCCGTACCTGCATGTGCCGGCGGCGCCTGACGTGGCGCACC
>JANOAW010000997.1:0-2640 GCA_031411355.1 Hyphomicrobiaceae bacterium
GGTCCCGACCAATCGGCGGTGTAGACGCCGGGTTCGCCCCCGAGCGCATGCACTTCGATGCCCGAATCGTCCGACAACGCCGGTAATCCGCTGGCGCGCGCGCAATGCAGTGCCTTCAGTCGCGCATTGCCGACGAATGTCGTTTCCGTCTCGGCCGGTTCCGAGATGGCCAGAGCGCCCGCCGAAACGGTCTGCAAGCCGAACGGACGCACGAGGTCGTCGATCTCGACGAGCTTGCCCTTGTTGTGGCTGGCGACCACGAGCCGGATTCCTTTGGACAGACGATTCATGCGCATTCAGCCTTTGTTACGAACGGCGAGCCAGCACGCGGGCGATCATGGCATCGGCCGAACCGAGATACTGCGAGGGCTCGCACAGACGCCGCAGCGTCGCCTCGTCCGCAACCATCGTCACTTCGGGCACGGCGCGCAACTCGTCGAACAGGTGCGTGCCTTTCTCCAACGCCTTGCGGCAGGCACCATAGACGAGATCATGTGCCGGCCCGCGACCGATCTTTTCGGCGAGCGCCATCATGACAGCTTCGGCAACGATCAAGCCGCCGGTCATGTCCAGGTTTTTACGCATGCGCACGGGATCGACGATCAACCCCGACGTCAGAAACCTGGCGTGCGCCAACGCGCCACCGGTCGCGATGAAAGCGCGCGGCAACGCCATCCACTCCGCATGCCACGGTCCTGTCGCACGTTCATGATCGGCGCCCGCAAGGCTGTCCAGCATCAAGCCGACGTCCTGGCGCACCGACCGCGCCAAGGCGACGATCAGCTCCGACGAAATCGGATTGCGCTTCTGGGGCATGGTCGATGACGAGCCACGACCAGGCATGAACGGCTCGAACACTTCCCCGATTTCGGTCTGCATCATCAGCATGATGTCGAGCGCCATCTTGGCGAGCGACCCCGTCACGAGCGCCAGGAACGACACGGCTTCGGTGAGCCCGTCGCGCGCGACGTGCCAGGGCACGGGTGATGCGGTCAGGCCGAGTTCGGTCATCAGCGCGTCGTGCACCGCAAGGCCCTTGTCGCCGAGCGATGCGAGCGTGCCGGCCGCGCCACCGAACTGGCCCATGGTCGCGCGCGGGGTCAATTCGTCGAGCCGTTCACGGTGGCGGTCGATCATCGACAGCCAGACGGCAGCCTTGAGACCGAACGTGACGGGCAGCGCGTGCTGAAGATGCGTCCGCCCCGCCATGACGGTGGCGCGATGTGTGTCGGCCAACCCCGCGAGTGCGCGGCCGATGGCATCGAGATCGACAGCGACGAGACGCAGCGCTGCCTGCACTTGCAAAGCGGTCGCTGTATCCATGATGTCCTGTGTCGTCGCGCCCCAATGGAGATAGCGTCCGGCACCTCCGCACTGCTTCTGCATCTGGTGCACGATGCCGACGATCGGATAGCCGACGAGATCGGTTTCGACCTTGAGTTTCGCAAGATCCATGGTCGCTGCATCGGCTTTGGCGGCAATGACACCGGCCGCGTCAGCCGGAATCAATCCGAGCGCGCCCTGCACTTTGGCGAGCGCGACTTCCACCTGCACATAACGGCTGACCAGCGCCGCATCGTCAAAAACGGCGCGCATGGCCTCCGAGCCGAAGGCGTCGCGATAGATGACACTGTCGAACACGGTCGAAGGCATGGGCCGAACCTGTATGGTATGCGCGCGCGCATCGGATGAGAGTTGCCCGGCCCATGACATCGCGGGCGCGCGCTTTCAATGCCTTTCCGTGTCGATGCAGATCGCTACTGATCGCTACTGGTCGTTTGCGGATGCTGCCCGTCGATGGCATAGGGCAGCGATGCGGCCTCCAATCGAGACATTGCCATGCACTTTGCGCTGACCGAGGAACAGGCAGCCATCCAGGAGACGGCGCTTACGTTCGCCAAGGAGCGGCTGGCGCCGAAGGCGCTTGAATGGGACGAGACGGCGCATTTCCCGATCGACGTGATCCGCGAAACCGCGGCGCTCGGCATGGCGACCATCTACGTGCCGGCGGACAAGGGCGGTTCCGGCCTCTCGCGGCTCGACGGCGCCTTGATCATGGAAGCCCTCGCGTATGGCTGTCCCTCGATCGCGGCTTACATTTCGATCCACAATATGGTCGCATGGATGGTCGGCAAATACGGCACCGAGGCACAGATCGCCGCCTGGATGCCCAAGCTCGCCTCGATGCAATTGCTGGCGTCGTATTGCCTGACCGAGCCCGGTTCCGGCTCGGACGCACAGGCCATGAAGACGACCGCGAAAAAGCAGGGCGACTATTACATCCTCGATGGCACCAAGCAGTTTATCTCAGGTGCGGGCGCGACGGATTTCTACTTCATCTTCGCGCGCACGGGTGGCGAAGGCTCAGACGGCATCAGTGCCTTCGTCGTCGAGAAGGGCACGCCCGGTCTCTCGTTCGGCGTCAACGAACGCAAAATGGGCTGGAACGCGCAGCCGACGCGGCAAGTCATCTTGCAGGATTGCAAGGTGCCGGCATTCAATCTCGTCGGAGGTGTCGAAGGCCGCGGCTTCAAGTTCGCCATGTCCGGCCTCGACGGCGGCCGCATAAACATCGGCGCCTGACACTCGGTCCCGCCGCGTTCGCCATCGACAAGGCGCGCGACTACATGTTCGAGCGCA
>JANOAW010000998.1:0-3228 GCA_031411355.1 Hyphomicrobiaceae bacterium
ATATCTGAGGCGGGGAAATTCCGTTTGACGGTGTGGTGCGCCGGGGCAGCTTGGCGGTATGGCTGAAACTACGGAATACGATCTCATTGTCATTGGTGGCGGTCCGGCGGGTTACGCGGGCGCGATCCGGGCCGGGCAACTCGGCAAAAAGGTCGCGTGCATCGAGAGCGAGCGCGCGGGCGGAACCTGTCTGAACTGGGGCTGCATTCCGACGAAGGCGCTGCTGAAAAGCGCGGAGCTCTATCAAAAGATCAAGAAGGCCGATGCGTTTGGCATCACGGTGAAGGAGGTGACGTTCGATTTTGCCAAGGTGATGGAGCGTTCTCGCGGCGTCTCGCAGCAGATGGCCAAAGGCATCGAATTTCTGTTCAAGAAAAACAAGGTCGACTACTTTGTGGGCCGCGGGCAGGTGCCGGCCGCGGGGATGGTCGAAATCACCGAAGGCGAGCACAAGGGGAAGTTTTTCAAGACGAAGGCGATTCTCATCGCGACCGGGTGCAAGATGCGCCGAATCCCGGACCTCGAAGTCGACGGTGCGCGCGTGATGACCTCGCGCGAGGCGCTGGCGAACAAGACGCTGCCGAAATCGATCGTGATCGTCGGTGCGGGGGCGATCGGCGTCGAGTTTGCCTATTTTTTTAACGCGTTTGGCTCGAAGGTGACGCTGGTCGAGATGTTGCCGCAGATTCTGCCGGTCGAGGACGAGGAGGTGGCCAAGACGCTGCACCGCTCGTTCGAGAAACAGGGCATCGCAATTCACACGGGCACCAAGTGCGAGAATTTCCGCGTGGGCAAAAACTCGGTGAAACTGAACCTCGTGAAGGACGGCAAGTCCGAGGAGATCGAGGCTGAGACGGTGCTTTCGGCCATCGGCGTCGTGGCCAATATCGAAGGGGTTCTCGGCAAAACGCTGAAGGTCGAACTCGACCGGAACTACGTGAAAGTGGGCGACGATTACCAATCGAGCGTGAAGGGGATCTATGCGGCGGGCGACATCATCGGGCCGCCATGGCTCGCGCACGTGGCGACCTACGAAGCCGTGCAGGCGGTCAACGGAATGTTCGGCCACGGGCCGGCGAAGCGGGTGAAAAATTTTCCGGGCTGCACGTATTGCCAGCCGCAGGTTTCCAGCACCGGTCTCACCGAGAAGGCCGCGAAGGAAAAGAAGCTCGACTACAAGGTGGGCAAGTTCCCGTTTACTGCGTCCGGCAAGGCCGTGGCGTCGGCCGAAAGCGAGGGTTTCGTCAAGGTGATCAGCGACGCGAAGACGGGCGAGATTCTCGGCGCGCACATCATCGGATCGGAAGCGACCGAACTGATCGCCGAGTATGGGCTCGCGGTCGAACTTGAGGCGACGATCGAGGAGATTCACCAGACGATCCACGCACACCCGACCTTGAGCGAGGCGGTCATGGAGGCCGCGGCGGCGACGACGGGCGAGGCGATCCACATCTGATCGCGGGGTCGGGAGGCGGGGCCCGACCTATTTTTTCTTTTTGAAGGGCGCGGAACTGCGGGCGGTGGGCAGCACTCCGTCGGCCGCCATTTCCTTGAGCAGGCTCGAAAGGTAGGGGATGAGCTGCTTCTTGCGGCTGACGATGCCGGGGAGGTCGAAAATTTCGTCCTGCTCGACGTGGGCGTAGCTGATGCGCTGGATCAGAGAGGCGTCGCCTTTGACGAGGAGGAGGGAGTTTTGCGTGTTGATGTCGGTGACGAGCAGGGCGGCGAAGGCGAGATGCACTTCGTCGCGGAGATCACCCAGGGCGAGCGCGATGGGCTTGGCCTGGCTCCAGAAATTGCCGAAGCCGAGTTCCTCGACCTGCGAGACGGCGAAGCGGAGACCTTCCTCCTCGTAGATCTTGTAGTCGGAACGGACGATTTTCGCGGGCGGGTTGGCGAGGATGACCGAACCGGAGTTGAAGATTTCGTCGGCGAGCTGCTTCGAGTTGACGCCGGCGATTTCGGCGAGCCAGGCGAGAATGATGGCGTCCTTGGACGTCGTGGTCGGGCCGTTGAGGTGGAGGGTGTCGGAGATGAGTCCGGACATCATGATACCGGCGATGTCGGGCGAGGGCTGGAGGCCTTCCCGGCGGAAGAGATCGGCGACGATGGTGCACGTGGAACCCACGGGCTCGTTGATGAAGAGGATAGGCTGGGAGGTATTGAGCGCGCCGAGACGGTGGTGGTCGATGATCTCGGCGATGGGCACCTCGTCGGCGCCGGGCACGGCCTGTGTGATTTCATTGTGATCGACGAGGACGAGGCGGGTGGAAACAGGCTTGAGAATGTCGGTCTTGGTGATGATGCCGAGCAGCGCGCCATCGTCGGCCACGACGGGAAGGGCGTGGGTGGTGCCGGTGGAGAATTTCTTGCGGACGTCGGCGATACGGACGTCGGGACCGACGGTCGGGACGTTGCGTTCGATGACGCGTTCGATGGTGGACGCGGTGCGGACGACCCACGACGTCGTGGCGGAGTCGTAGGGACTGATGATGACGCTGACGCCGCGGGCCTTGGCAAACTCGACGGTTTCGTCGTCGGGCTCGAGGTTGCTGGAGATGACGAGGGCGCGGATGCCGAGTTCGATCGAGCGGCGCTGGATGTCATGGCGGTCGCCGACGATGACGATGGCTTGGCTCGCGGGAATGTTTTCGCGGACCGAGACGCTCCAGAACGACGAAATATCCATCGTGCCGAGGCGGACGTAAAGTTGTTCGATCTTCTTCTCGCCGACGAGGTGAAGGGCGCGCGCGTGGAGGGCGCGGGTGATGTTGGCGAGCGAGGTGTTGACCTGGCGCATGGCGCGCGGCTCGCTGACGCGCGGGATGAACACGCCGCCGAGCGCCGCGAGCGAGACGACGCCGACGACGCCGGGGATGCCCTTGCGCGCGGCGGTGACAGGGAGGACGCGGACGTGGTGGCGGTCGAGGAGTTCGAGGGCCTCGGCGCAGGTGGCTTGTTCGGAAACGGACACGACGTCGGACGCCATGAGGTCGCGCACGCGGGGCGAGACGTCGCTGAGATAGTAGGGGAGTGGGGTGCGAAACCGGGCGAGGATCGTGTCGATGCGGGCGTTCGAGTTGCCGCACCGGGCCGCGATGTAGCCGCGCTCGCCACGGGCCTGCTTGAACGCGGCGTAGGCGATGGCCGAGCAGATGGCGTCGGCGTCGGGGTTTTTGTGGCCCACGACATAAGTGGTGGGGGCAGCGTGCGCGGATTGGGTGGCGG
>JANOAW010000999.1:0-10919 GCA_031411355.1 Hyphomicrobiaceae bacterium
CATCGATTCGACGTTGAACTGGTAGATGCCGCGCTCGAGGCCGAGACGCATCTCGTCTTCGGTCTTGGCGACGCCGGAGAAGACGATGCGGTTGGCGGGAATGCCGGCCTCGATGGCGCGCAGCATCTCGCCGCCGGAAACCGTGTCAGCGCCCGCGCCCATCGCGCCGAGCGTGGCGAGGACGCCGATGTTGGAATTGGCCTTCACGGCATAGGCGATCAGCACGTCGCGGCCGGTGAAGGCCTCGGCCAGCACCTGATAATGGCGGCGCAGCGTGGCGTCGGAATAGACATAAGCGGGCGTGCCAAGCTCGCGCGCAACGGCTTCGAGCGACACGTCCTCGCAGTGCAGGACGCCATTGCGATAGGCGAAGTGGTGCATAGGTCTCTTCCAGCCGTTCCCCACCGACGCGAGTAGCGGATGGGCGGGGCGATGTCACCCCGGCTGATGCCGTGAATGCATCGGCGGCTAGGGCAGGAATTGCGTCGCGAGGAGGTCGCTGCAGGCGTCGGGGCTGCCGGGGACGACGGGTTTGCCGCGCAGGATGTAGCCGGCGGAGTCGGTTTTCTGGAGCGTGCCTTCGAGATTGGCCGTGCCGTAGTCGGGCGGCTGGATCAGCCAGTCTCCCGCAGCGAGGGCGATGGCGCCGTCGGCGCTGATCGTGCCGGTGACCTTGAAGCTGCCTGCGGCCATGCCGGCGGGACCGCCCTGACCCGTAACCGTCGGAAAGAGGCCGAGCACGCCGGCGACGTCATAACCGCCGCCGGTCTTCGCCGTCGCCTTTGTGAGGTTCAGGTAGAAGCCGTGCTCGCCATCCGCACAGATGTAGCTGCCGCCATAAACGCCGGTCAGTGCGGGGGGCGGCGTCGGTGCGGGAACAGCGATTGCTGTTGAGGCAGCACCCGAGCCGGTCGCGGCCGGGGTGGCGCAGGCCGCCAGCGAGGCGGCGAGTGCGGCGGCGATAAGGACTTTGATACGCATGATTCCCTCCCGGTTCACCGGGAGGACATAGCGCGATTCAGGAGCTGACGGCTATTACGGCTTCGGCGGAGTGGCCGTCGCGGCGGGCTGCTGGGCTTGCTGTTCCAGCGCGAGGCGGCGGGCTTCGTCGTCGGCGCGTTGCTGGGCTTCGCGGGCGGCCTTGTCGGCGGCCTTGCGGTCTTCCTCCGCCTTGATCGTGCGGGGATCGTTCGGCCCCTCGTTCGGCGGATCACCCCACATCGGCACGGGACGCACCAGCTCGCCGCGGAGACCGCAGGCGGAGAGGGCTAGAATCGACGCAGCGAGAAGCAGGACTGTACGCATGGCTACACAATCCGCTGCGGCGGGGGGCGGGTCAAGTTGGTCTGCGCACGGCTTTTGATGAGAGTCCGGAGGGTGTAGTTTCGGGAACGTGCTGAACAGTTCATTCCGTCAGATGGAGCGTCAGACAGGCATGGAAAACAACACTGTAGACAAGCCGATGGAAGCGCCGGCAGCAGTTCTGGTGTTCGTGGCCGCCGTAGCTGCCCTGCTGCTGGGGTCGTTGATGGTAATCGACTTTGTCTGGGGGCCGTCCGAGGCTGCCAAGGTCGCGCACGGCGCGCCGACACATGCGTCCGCACCCGCTACCAGGCCGGGTTGAGGCTAGAGCTTCCGGTACATGTAGATCGACGGCAGGTGGACGCTAAAGCCTGCCTTCTCGTAGGCGCGGCGTGCGGGCGCGTGGCTTGGGTCGCCGCCTGTGCCGACCGTGGCGAGTTGCATGCCGGCGGCCTTGAGCGCGGCGAGGGCGTGTTCGTAGAGCGCCGTGCCGATGCCGCGTCCGCCGTGATCCGGGTGGACGGCGTTGAGCGTGATCTCGCCGACGCTGGGCGCGATGTTGGTTTTCCACGAGACGAAGCCGACCGGAGCGTCGCCGATTTCGGCGACGGCGATGGTGTGTCCGCTGTCGGGATTGGCGATGGCGTCGAGGAGGTCGGCCTGTTCCTGCTCGGCTGTGGCGAGGCCGAGAATTGCGATCTCGGGGCCGACGATGTTGCGGAAGGACGCGAAGACGGGCGCGAAGGCTGCGGTGCGGACCGCGTGCAGGGCGGGGAGATCGGCGGGGGTGTAGGGGCGGATTTGCATGGGTGGAGTTTTAGAGGACGGCGCCAGCGGTTGTCATCATTGGCGCCTTGTGGCGCGTGTTGCGTGGCAGAACAAGAAACGCCAGACTGCTGGCAAGTAAACCTTGGGGGACGTCATGAGAATCGGGACTGTGTCTCTGCTGGCGCTTGCGCTTGGCGCGTGTGTCACCGAAGCGCCGGGCGAACCCGGCATCACCACAATCGCGCCGGGCGTCACGCAAATCGACGGAGCAAAGGTGCGGACGGGCGAGGTCGACCTGCCCGCTCTCGAAGCGCTGCTCGCGAAAAAGGGTCCGATGGCCGATGTGGTCAAAGTGATTGGCAAAGCGCCGATGGTGGACCCGGCCGGAGGCGGAACCGACGCGCACATGTACAAGCTCGACGACAAGGCGACAGGGCGAAAAGTGCTCGTGATTGTCTTTGTACGGAACGGGATGGTCGGTGACAGCCTCGTGACCGAGCGCACAGGCTGATCTGCCTTTTCTCCGTGGCTGGTCCTGAGCGTTAGCCCAGCTTCTTCTTCCACGCCGCAACCTGTTCGCGCACGCGCGCTGGCGCGGTGCCGCCGTAGCTCTGGCGGCTAGCGACGGAGGCGTCGACGGTGAGCACGGCGAACACCTTGTCGGTGATGCGGGGCTCGAGCTTTTGCAGGACGCCGAGCGGCACATCTTGCAGCGCGACGCCGGCAGTCTCCGCCGCTTTCACCGCAGCGCCGGTGATGTGGTGGGCTTCGCGGAACGGGATGTTGAGTTCGCGGACGAGCCAGTCGGCGAGGTCGGTGGCGGTCGAGAAGCCGGACGAGGCGGATGCGCGCATGCGCTCCTTGTTCGGCGTCATGGTGGCGATCATGCCGGTCATGGCTTGCAGGGAGAGGTCGAGGCTGTCGAAGGCGTCGAAGGTGGTCTGTTTGTCGTCCTGCATGTCCTTCGAATAGGCGAGCGGCAGGCCCTTCATGATCGTGAAGAGCTGGACGAGCGAGCCGATGGCGCGGCCGGATTTGGCGCGGACGAGTTCGGCAGCATCCGGGTTGCGCTTCTGCGGCATGATGCTGGAGCCGGTGGACCACGCGTCACTCATGCGCACGAAGCCGAACTGGGCGGAGGACCAGATCACGATCTCTTCGGCGAGGCGTGAGAGGTGCTGCGCGCAGATGGCGACGCTGCTCAGCGCTTCAAGAGCGAAGTCGCGGGCGGAGACGCAGTCGAGCGAGTTGGCCATGGGGCGGTCGAAGCCAAGGGCCTTGGCGGTCATGTGACGATCAATCGGGAAGCCGGTGCCGGCGAGGGCGGCGGCGCCGAGCGGGCTTTCGTTCATGCGCGCGATGGCGTCGGTGAACCGGCCGCGGTCGCGGTCGAACATTTCGACATAGGCCATCAGGTGGTGGCCGAAGGTGACGGGCTGCGCGGTCTGCAGGTGGGTGAAGCCCGGCATGACAGTGTCGGCGTTGGCTTCGGCCTGAACCAGAAGCGCCTGCATCAGGGCGGTGAGCTGGGCGTGGCGGGTCTCACACGCGGATTTGACCCAGAGGCGGAAATCGACCGCCACCTGGTCGTTTCTGGAGCGGGCGGTGTGCAGGCGGCCGGCCGCTTCACCGATGATGTCCTTGAGGCGCGATTCAACGTTGAGGTGAATGTCTTCCAGCGCCTTGGAAAACTGGAACTTTCCCTCGCGGATTTCGGACAGGACCTGATCCAGCCCCCTCTGGATCGCTGTTTCGTCGGCTTGCGTGATGACGCCCGTCGCGGCCAGCATGGCGGCGTGGGCCTTGGAGCCGGCAATGTCCTGGGGCGCCATTTTCTGGTCGTAGGCGATAGATGCATTGATCTCCGTCATCAATTGCGACGGGGACAACGTGAAGCGGCCGCCCCACATCTTATTTGCGCGGTCTAATCCCGAATTCTCGGCAGCTTTTGCGGCGGCGTCGGTCGGCATGGGCTGTGTCTCGTTTCGCAGGCAAAGGGTGCTGTGGCATAGCAAGAGTGCGCCGCCAACGAAAACGTCCGACACTGGCGTCGTTGGATCAGCCGTCGCTCATCACAGATCGTTCCAGATAGGACATGCCGCGCACGGCGCCGTACACTATGGCCGCGAACGTCACAAACGCGCCGAGCGCCATCGTCGAAATACCTGATACGCCTTGGCCGATGGTGCAGCCGAGCGCCATCACGCCGCCAACTCCCATCAAAGCCGCGCCGACCAGATTACGGCGCGTATCGCCGAGGTCCGAAAACGACGTCAGCTTGAAGCGGCCCATCTGCCGGGCGGCGATGAACGAGCCGCCGATCGCGCCGAAGACCGTTGCGACACCGAAGCCTGGGACCATTCCCGCCGTGAAGCGTTGCAGCCACTCGAGTGCATCGCCCGTCGGGCGCACGAAGGTCAGGGATATCGGGTTGGTCGGGCGATCCGCCAGTTCGTCGTAGGCGATGCCGGTCAGCCACCAACCCGCGACCACGCACAGGCCGACGCACACACCCGCAACGACATGCGTGCGGGAGCTGCGAAACGCCGCGTCCCTGAAGCAATACAGCAGCGCCGATAACGTGATCATTCCGGCTGCGATCACGTCGGCGCGCGACAGGCTCATGCCAACGGCCCTGGCGAGGAAAGCGCCGAGTGTCTGCGACGACATGCCGAGGCCTTTCAGGTCTATGGCGGACCAGCGTTCGAGCGCGCTGCGGGCCGGGCCAAAAAGCCCACCGATGGCCATGTAAGCGCACAGTCCCATGACCAGCAGCACCATCAGCGCGCGCAAGTCGCCACCACCGACGCGGGCGAGATTCCGGCTCGCACAGCCGCCGGCCAATACCATGCCGAAGCCGAACATCACACCTCCGACGACGTGTCCGAGCCAGTTGAAGTTGGGCGACACGTACATGGATTTTTCCAAGCCGACCGTACCGACAGCGGACAGAAGTTGCGTGCCGACAAGGGCTGTGACAGCGGCGAGCATCCACGCGCGAAAGCGACGCCAATCGCCGAAATTGACGATATCGGAGATCGACCCCATGGTGCAGAAATTGGTGCGGTAGACAGTGTAGCCGAAAACCAGGCCGATCAACACGCCGCCGAGCGCGAGGTATGTCGGCGCGGAGTGCGCAATGACGTCGCGAAGTCCGCTCACCTGCGCCCCCGAAGATTACGCACCGACGTGTTCGCATGCGCGTGCGCCTTGGTGCAAGGTCCGCGTTGCACGCGATTCGGCGCCGAAAGTCGAGCGCAACATTCAATTGCGTGGCGTCGACGGTCGCCATATCTAGTGCTGCCGGTCCCCTGATCGGCTGACGTCGAGGAGACGAGAATGCGCTGGTTTCTGCGCGCCGGAATGGCGCTCGTCGTGCTGTGCGCGCCGCCTGCCTCGGCGCAGGATGCGAGTGTCGAACGGGAACTCGAAAAATACCGCAAAATGATGAAAGACGACCCCTGGAGTAATCCGGCCAATCTCGACGCCGACCGCGGCGAAGACCTCTGGAAAACGCCGGCCGGGCCAAAAGCCGTGTCACTCGAGGGCTGCGACCTCGGCAAAGGTGCCGGCAAAGTCGATGGTGCGTTCGCCGAGCTGCCGCGCTATTTTGCCGATGCCGACCGCGTCATGGATGTCGAAACCCGCATCCTGTGGTGCCGCAAAACGTTGCAGGGCATCGACGATACGGCTTATCTCAAGAACCCCCACCCCGCGGGCGGGGCGCCGGTCAAAGAGGTGGGTGCCATCGCCACGTGGATCGCCGCACGTTCGAACGGCTTGAAGTTCGCCGCGCAGAAAACGCATCTTAAGGAGAAAGAGGCGATCGCCATCGGCGAAACTCTGTTCAACCGCCGGATGGGGCCGTTCGATTTCGCCTGCACCACATGCCATGCCGACAGCGGCAAGCGGATCCGGCTGCAACCGTTGCCGTTTCTGTCGAAGCCGGACGAGGCAAAAAAAGTCGTCGGCGAGTGGCCGGCATATCGCGTGTCGAGCACGCATGTGATGACCATGCAGCACCGCGTCTACGATTGTTTCTGGCAGATGCGTCTCGACAAAGTAGAGCTCGGATCGGACGCCACCAACGCCCTCATCGCCTACATGGTCGACAAGGCCGACGGCGGCGTCATTGGCACACCCGGCATGAAGCGTTGAGAGAGCGACCATGAGATACTTGAAAATCGCACTCGTCGCTGTGCCAGTCGCGGCAGCACTTTTTGTTGGCGGCCTGCGATTGCGCACACCGGCACGGGCGCAATCCGTTGGCGACGTCGCCGTCAAAGCCGAGGCGCAACTCAAAGGCGCTTTCACGCAGTCGACGCCGGAGTGGAAATCCCGCCTTGAGGGCGATGTGGCGATGCAGGCCTGCAGTCGATCGGCGAACTCGCCGTCAGCCGATGTCGCCAAGACGTTGGAAGCAGCGGCTAAAGCATCGATCAAATATCCCGCGGACGGTAAACTGATCGGTGATTGGAAACTCGGCGAACGGCTGGCTCAATCCGGCTACGGCATGCGCTTCACAGATTATCCCGCAGCCAATCCGAACGGCGGCAATTGTTATGCCTGCCACCAGATGACCAAGTCCGAAGTCAGCTACGGCACCATCGGGCCGAGCCTGCTCGAGTATGGCAAGATCCGTAAATTCTCCGACGCCGAGACGCGCGCCGCGTATGACAAAATCTACAACAGCCACGCGTCGTTTCCGTGCTCGTTGATGCCGCGCTTCGGCTCGAGCGGGGTGCTGACGATCGAGCAGATCATGCACATCACGGCCTTGCTTATGAGCCCGGATAGTCCTGTCAACCAGTGATCGTCCGCATCGGAGCGCCGTGCAACATGCCGTCCCGTCGTGATTTCATGCATGTGGTCGCTGCGACCGCGGCCATCACAGGTCTCGGCGGTAAATTGCGCGGCGTTGCGGCTCAACAAAAGCTGACACAAACCGACTTGCTGCGCTTCGAGGCCAAGGGCCAGGTCACGATCCTGCATATGACGGACTGTCACGCTCAGCTGAAGCCGATTTATTTTCGCGAACCGTCGATCAATTTAGGCGTGGGTGCGATGGCCGGCTTGCCACCGCATTTCACGGGCGCTGAATATCTATCGTTTTTCGGTATCCCGCCGGGCACGGCGACAGCCTACGCGCACACGTCGGACGATTTCGCAGCGCTCGCCAAAACCTACGGCAAAGTCGGCGGCATGGACCGCCTGGCCACCCTCGTCAAAGCCATACGTGCGGAACGAGGCACTGATCGTGTGTTGCTGCTCGACGGCGGCGACACGCTCCACGGTTCGTACACGGCTCTTCGATCGAAGGGCGGCGACATGGTGCGGGTGATCGACATGCTCGGGGTGGATGCCACGACCGGGCACTGGGAATTCACCCTCGGCGCCGAACGAATGACAGAGCTGTTCGGCGACACCACTGCCGCCGGCTCGGCGCGACCGACGTTTCTCGCCAACAACATCCGCGACAACGAGTTCGACGAACCGGTCTTCAAATCGACGCGGATGTTTGAAAAAGGCGGCGTCACCATCGCCGTCATCGGGCAGGCTTTTCCGTTCACACCGATCGCCAATCCACGTTGGATGATGCCGAAATGGTCGTTCGGTATTCGCGAAAATGGCGTGCGGAAAGCCGTTGCGGCGGCGCGCGCTGCCGGTGCCGAGGTGGTGGTCCTGCTGTCGCACAATGGTTTCGACGTCGATCGCAAGTTGGCGACGCGTGTCGACGGTATCGATTTCATTCTCACCGCACACACGCACGATGCGATGCCGCGAACGGAGAAGGTCCGCAACACGCACCTGATCGCGAGTGGATCGCACACCAAGTTCCTGTCGCGCCTCGACATCGAGGTCGCCTACGGCCGCGTGAAAAACTTTACCTATGGCCTGATACCGGTGCTGTCCGATGCCATCGTTCCGGATGCCGAGATGGCGGCTGCGATCGCAGATATCCGCGGCCCACACGAGGCGATGCTGTCGACCGAACTCGCACGGGTCGACGGACTGCTCTACCGCCGCGGAAACGTGCAAGGCACGCTCGACGATATGATCTGTGACGCCCTGATGGCCGAGCGCGATGCCGAAATCAGTCTTTCGCCAGGCTTTCGTTGGGGCAATTCGTTGATCGCGGGCGATGCGATCCGATGGGACGACGTCTACAATGCGACGGCCATGACGTATCCGAACGTGTACCGCATCCCGATGACCGGTGCGACGTTGAAGTCCATTCTCGAAGATGTTGCCGACAACCTGTTCAACATCGATCCCTACTATCAACAGGGTGGCGACATGGTGCGCGTCGGCGGCATGAGTTTTTCACTGCACGTCGATGCCGCCATGGGCCATCGCATCCAATCCATGGTTCATCTCGCCTCAGGCCGGCCGATCGAGGCCGACAAGAGTTATGTCACTGCCGGATGGGCCTCGGTCATCGAGGGCACGCAGGGGCCCCCGATCTGGGACGTGGTCGGCGCCTATCTCACGGGTCGCAAGGTCGTTCACGTTGCCGAGCGGGAGACGGTGAAGCTCGTGCGGGGTTGAAACGGAATTCGTCCGGCGCACTTGGCCTTTGCCGCAGCGTCACGTAAACTAGAGCGCTTTCCACCTGTTCAAGATCAGGCTTTGTTGATCGCATTTTCTACGTCAAACCGGTGTCCACTTTGGCGGAAAATGCTCTCGACACGTCCTCCCACAGCGGCCGAATTCATTGATGACCCACGCGATCCGTCTCGCAACCGACATCGGCGGCACGTTCACCGACATCGTGCTCGATGTCGACGATCGGCGCTTCACCACCAAGTTGCTGACGACATCGCGCGCGCCGGAGCAGGCCGTCATCGAGGGCACCAACCAGGTGCTCGCCGACGCGGGTAAGACCATGCGCGACATCGAGGTGTTCGTGCACGGCACGACACTGGCAACCAACGCCATTATCGAGCGCAAGGGTGCCAAGACCGCGCTGATCGCCACGGACGGATTTCGTGACGTGATCGAAATCGCCGACGAAGGCCGCTTCGACCAGTACGATCTGTATCTCGAGAAGTCCGAGCCACTGGTGCCGCGCGATCTGCGGTTTACCGTGCCGGAGCGCATGGATGTGCACGGCGCGGTTCGACGCGCACTCGACGAAACGGCCGTTCGCGACATCGCCACCGCCTTATCGAGCCGCGGGGTCCAGAGCGTCGCGGTGGCGCTGATTCATGCCTACGTCAATCCGGCGCATGAGACGCGAATCGGTGCCATGCTGCGCGAGTTGGCACCGAACCTGTCCGTTACGTTGTCGTCCGACGTCTGTCCCGAGGCCCGCGAGTACGAGCGTACGGTGACTGCGATCTGCAACGCGTATGTACAGCCTTTGATCGCGGGGTATCTCGGGCGATTGAAAACCGCGTTTGCGGCTGGCGGGTATAGCAAAGCCATTCATCTGATGACCTCAGGCGGGTCGCTGGCCGCCCTCGAAACCGCGGCTCGATATCCGATCCGACTGGTCGAATCGGGGCCTGCAGGTGGCGCCATCCTGGCTGCGATGATCGCGAGAGAACGGGGTGAACGGCGGATCCTCTCGTTCGACATGGGCGGCACGACGGCCAAAATATGCCTGATCGACGACGGCCGCCCACTGATGGCACGCACGTTCGAAATCGATCGGCGATCGCGGTTCATGAAGGGCTCGGGCTTTCCGGTTCGCATTCCTGTCATCGAGATGGTCGAGATCGGTGCCGGCGGGGGATCGCTGGCGCGCGTCGACGACCTCAAACGCATTCTGGTCGGGCCGGACAGCGCCGGTTCGGAGCCGGGTCCGGCCAGCTATGGTCGCGGCGGTGATAAGCCGGCGGTAACCGATGCCGATCTCGCGCTCGGCAAGATCGACCCGGCGACGTTCGCTGGTGGTAAAATCGCAATCGATGCCGACAAGGCACGTGCTGCCCTCGCGCGCCATGTGGGCACGCCCCTCGGCCTCGACGTTGCCCAGGCAGCGCTCGGGGTGTCAGAGATCGTCGATGAAAACATGGCCAATGCGGCGCGCGTCCATGCCGTCGAGCGCGGCGCCGCCGTCGCCGATCGGACCATGGTCGCGTTCGGCGGGGCGGCGCCGCTGCACGCAAGTCGTCTCGCGGAAAAACTCGGCATCGATCGCATCATCGTGCCGGCGGACGCCGGCGTCGGCTCGGCCATTGGCTTCCTGGCAGCGCCGGCGGCATACGAACTGGTACGGTCGCGGTACATGCGACTCGATCCATTCGATACCACCGCCGCAAACGAGCTGCTCGACGACATGGCCGTGACCGCGATGTCGAATGCGCGTTCAGCGGCCGGTGGTCGAGCAATCAGCGTCAAGCGCGCCGCTTTCATGCGCTATGCCGGGCAAGGCCACGAAATCAACGTCGCACTGCCCGATCTCGTACTGACCGCGTTCGACGCAGACACGCTGCGTCGAACGTTCGAGACCGAATACCGCCGCTTGTTCGCCCGACATATTCCGGCCGCCGCAATCGAGATCATGAGCTGGGTCGTGGTTGCTGCGACCGCCGACGTCGCAGCACCGCGATTGCAGGTTCCCGAGCGCATCGCTGCGCCACGATGCCGAAACGTGCAGCAGGTACTCGACACCAAGACTGGGCGCCAGATCGACGTACAGGTGTACCGGCGTTTCGACTTGAAGCCGGGGATGCATCTCAGCGGCCCGTGCATCGTCGTGGAAGCGGGGACGTCGACGTACGTGTCGCCGACCTTCGATGTGTCGATCGACGCCGGTGGCGCCTTGGTGTTGCAGCGCAAGTCTTAGCGGGTCACACCGCGACCGGTTCGTCGCGGCCACGCCAGACGCCGCGCGTGACGAT
>JANOAW010001000.1:0-4628 GCA_031411355.1 Hyphomicrobiaceae bacterium
CGGGTGCGATCGACGCGCTCGGTCTTAAAAATCTCGACGACGTGCGCGCACACACGAAAGCATCCGCCTCGTGCGGATCGTGCACGGGGTTGGTCGAACAGCTGATCAAAAGTAAACTCGGCCACGCCTACAATCCCGCGGCTGTGCAGCCGATGTGCGGGTGCACCACCCATGGCCACGACGACGTGCGCCGCCTGATTGCGGCCAAAGGTCTCAAATCGATTCCCGACCTGATGCAGGCACTGCAATGGAAAACCTCGTGCGGCTGCGCCAAATGTCGCCCGGCTTTGAACTATTATCTGCTCTCGACGTGGCCCGGCACGTACGCTGACGACAGCCAGTCTCGCTTCATCAACGAACGTGTGCACGCCAACATTCAGAAGGACGGCACATATTCGGTGGTTCCGCGCATGTGGGGCGGCATGACGAGTGCCAAGGAATTGCGCGCCATCGCAGACGTGGTCGAGAAGTTCAATATTCCGGCGGTCAAGTGCACCGGCGGGCAGCGCATCGACATGCTCGGCGTGAAGAAAGAGGACCTGCCGGCCGTGTGGGCCGATCTCAACAATGCGGGCATGGTTTCGGGTGCTGCGTACGCCAAGGGATTGCGCACGGTGAAGACGTGCGTCGGCAGTGAATGGTGCCGCTTCGGCACGCAGGATTCGACTGGGCTCGGCATCAAACTGGAACGCTTCCTTTGGGGCTCGTGGACGCCGGCGAAGCTCAAACTTGCGGTCTCGGGCTGCCCGCGCAACTGCGCCGAAGCGACCTGCAAGGACATCGGGGTCATTTGTGTCGACAGTGGCTACGACATCCACTTCGCGGGCGCAGCCGGCCTCGACATCAAGGGCACCGAGGTGCTCGGACACGTCGCGAGCGAAGACGAGACCATCGAGGTCATCGGCGCCTTGACCCAGCTCTACCGCGAGCAGGGCCGCTATATCGAACGGGTTTACAAATTGGCCAAAAGCGTCGGCATCGAGACCGTCCGCCAGCAGATCATGAATGATCTCGACAAGCGCAAAGGACTCTACGACCGCTTCGTGTTCTCGCAATCGTTCGCGCAGATCGATCCTTGGGCGGAGCGTGTCGCGGGCAAGGAAGCGCACGAATTTGCGCCGTTGGCCGACCTCAGACAGCTGGAGGCCGCGCAATGAGCGGAACGTCCTGGATCGACATCGGCGCTCTCGCCGACATTCCTCTGCGCGGGGCTCGCGTGGTCAAATCAGCGGCGGGATGCATCGCCGTGTTCCGCGTCTCGGAATCGGAGGCTCTCGCCGTCGACGACCGTTGCCCGCACAAGGGCGGCCCCCTCAGCCAAGGCATCGTGCATGGCCGCGCGGTCACGTGTCCGCTGCACAATTGGGTCATAGCCTTAGAGACCGGCGATGCTCAGGGAGCGGATCAGGGACGCGTGCGGACGTATCCCCTCAGGATCGACAACGGACGCATCCTGCTCGATCGCCGTGCGCTCGCCGCTACGGCTGCGTGACACACGCAATGAGCACGACGAAAACAACATGCCCCTACTGCGGCGTCGGCTGCGGCGTGGTGGCGACACTACGACCTGACGGGGCCGTCGGGATCGCGGGGGATGCCGAGCATCCCGCGAATTTCGGTCGGCTGTGCTCGAAGGGCGCAGCACTCGGCGAAACGCTCGCCCTCGACGATCGGCTGCTCGCACCTGAAATCGGCAATGCGGTCGCGTCGTGGACAACCGCTCTCGACATGGTCGCCGATCGCTTTCGATCCAGCATCGACGCGCACGGCCCCGACAGCGTCGCAATGTACGTTTCCGGCCAGATCCTGACCGAGGACTACTACGCCGCCAACAAATTCATGAAGGGCTTCGTCGGCACGGCCAATATCGACACCAACTCTCGGCTGTGCATGGCGTCGTCGGTCGCCGGCCAAAAACGTGCGTTCGGCGCCGATACCGTGCCTGGGTGCTACGAAGACCTCGACGAAGCCGATCTGGTCGTGCTGGTCGGTTCCAATCTGGCCTGGTGCCATCCGGTTCTGTTTCAACGCCTGGCCGCCGCGCGCGAAAAGCGCGGCACCAAAATCGTCGTCGTCGATCCACGCCGCACCATGACCTGCGAGATCGCGGATATGCACCTCGCGCTGGCACCCGGCACCGACGTCGCGTTGTTCAATGGCTTGTTGCTTGCCATCGCCGGCGGCAACGCGACGAACCGGAGCTTCATCGATCGACATACGCGCGGGTTCAAAGACGCATTCGCCACGGCCGGTCGCATGCCGATCCGCACCGTCGCTGATGTTACGGGTCTTTCCGCCTCTGCGCTGCACGCATTTTTCGACCTGTTCGTTGGCACGGAACGCGTGGTCACGATCTTCAGCCAAGGTGTCAATCAATCGATCGCCGGCACAGACAAGGTCAACGCGATTATCAACTGTCATCTCGCAACCGGTCGAATCGGCCGCCCGGGCATGGGTCCGTTCTCTGTCACAGGCCAGCCGAACGCCATGGGCGGGCGTGAAACCGGCGGGCTTGCGACCATGCTGGCCGCCCATATGGACCTGGCCGACACCGAGCATCGGCGCATCGTGCAGACGTTCTGGAATGCACCGCGCATCGCCGATCGGCCGGGCCTCAAGGCCGTCGACATGTTCCGCGCGGTTGCCGACGGGCGCATCAAGGCGCTGTGGATCATGGCGACCAATCCGGTCGCGAGCATGCCGGAGGCGGATGCCGTGCGCGCCGCTCTCGCGGCCTGTCCATTCGTCGTCGTCTCCGATGTGACGCGCAACACCGATACGACGGCTGAAGCCGATGTCCTGCTGCCCGCACTCGCGTGGGGCGAAAAGAGCGGCACAGTGACGAATTCCGAACGTCGTATTTCGCGCCAGCGCGCGTTTCTCGGCGCACCGGGGGAGGCGCGGGCCGATTGGTGGCAAGTCGCCCAAGTGGCTCAGCGGATGGGGTTCGGCGACGCTTTCGGCTGGACTTCGGCTGCCGAGGTGTTCGACGAGTATGCCCGTCTCACGTCGACCGAGAACGACGGCCGCCGCGACCTCGATCTCGGCGACGTCGCCGGTCTGACACCTGAAGCCTATGACGATCTCGCGCCGAGGCAATGGCCGCGCGGACGCAAGCGCTTCTTCGCCGATGGCGCTTTCTTCACGCCGGATGGCAAGGGCCGGTTCGTCGCAACGCCGTATCGGGGCCTCAGCGAACCGGGGAGTGCCGACTATCCCCTGGTGCTCAATACCGGCCGCGTGCGCGATCAGTGGCACACCATGACGCGGACAGCCAAGTCGGCACGCCTGTCACAGCACATCGCCGAGCCATATCTCGAAATCAATCCAATCGATGCGAAAGCTGCAGGTCTTGCAGCGGCTGACCTCGCTGAAGTGTCGAGCCGTCACGGCAGCATGGTCGTGCGCGTCGTGGTGATGGAACGCATGCGCGTCGGCTCGGTATTCGCGCCCATTCACTGGACCGACCAGCATGCGAGTTGCGCACGGGTCGATGCCTTGATTGCGAGTGCAGTCGATCCTATCTCGGGCCAACCGGAGCTGAAAGGCACACCGGTCGCCGTGCTGCCGTTCGCTGCGCGCTGGTATGGCTTCGCCGTCAGTGTCGAGCAGCCCGATTTGGCGGGTGTGTCGTATTGGGCATTGGCTCGCACGTCGTCGGGTTGGCGGGCGGAGATGGCCGGCCTCGCCGACGTCGGCGCATTGGACGGTTGCGTGTCGCGTGTGCTGCGGTTGGGCTGGGACGATGCGGTGCATTCATATCGCGACGCCGCAGGCGGCCATCGTCGGTGGGTCGCGTTCCGAGGCGACGTATTCGTCGGCGCCCTGTTCGTGGCGTCTTCGCCGGTCTCGGTTGCACGGTCGTGGATCGTCGACGCCCTCGGCTCGACCATCGTCGACCCACGACTACGACTGCAAATGCTGGCTGGCCGCACGGGCCAAGATCAACCGGACAAAGGCGCGATCGTGTGTGCGTGCTTGAATGTCGGTCGCAATCAGATCACATCGAGCATAGTCGGTGGATGTCGCACGGTGGCCGACATCGGCACGGCGACACACGCGGGGACGAGTTGTGGTTCGTGCCGCGGCGAAATCGGGAGACTGTTGGATGACATCCGCACCCAGAAAGCCGGCTGACGCATCTCCGCCGCGCATGGGCGCGCTCGCGAAGTTGCCGATCTTTCTCGCTCTCGACGGCAAGCGGGCCGTTGTCGCCGGTGGAACCGCCGCAGCTGCATGGAAAGCCGAATTGCTGGCCGCCGCCGGCGCACATGTCGACGTCTATGCGACCGCTCTCGGTGCCGAGATGGCGGCATTGATCGACCGCGGAGCTGCGTCCGGCACTTTAACTCACCACGCGCGGCCGTGGGCCCTCGATTGCTTCACCGGTGCTGCCATGGCCTTGGCCGACGCCGAGAGCATGGCGGAGGCGCAGGCGTTTTATTGTGCCGCCCGCGCCGCGGGCGTTGCCGTCAACGTCGTCGACAAACCCGCGTTCTGCCAGTTTCAATTCGGCTCCATCGTCAACCGCTCCCCCATCGTGGTCGGCATCTCCACCATGGGGAACCTGAAGAAGGTCGGCCGTGTCGGCCTCAAAGCACTGCTCTATTTCGAACTCGTCTCGACGC
>JANOAW010001001.1:0-2696 GCA_031411355.1 Hyphomicrobiaceae bacterium
TCGACCGTCACATCGGCAACGGTCGCTCCGTCCGCGGCGCGTCTTCGAGTGCGACGAGCGGGTCGTTGGTGAGCAGGAACTGGTAGATGGCGCTGATAGTTGGATGATCGCGCAACATTGGCGCGTGACCCTGGTCCGGCACGATCAGGGCTTGAATATCTGGATGCCGCCGTTGCATTTCGGCAAATGTCGCAGCCGACAGGATGTCGGAATTGGCGCCGCGGATGGCCAGCATCGGAATGCGCCGCAACGCCTCGAATTGGGGCCACAGAGCCGGCGCAGGCCCCTCGGTCAGCGACAACGACTTGGCCAGTTTCGGATCGTAACCAGGCGCTGGTCGTCCATCGATTTCGTTGAACATTTGACGCGCGAAAATGAGCCAGGACGCATCCGATTCGGCTGGAAACGCGCGCTCGTTCAGCATCCGCACCAGATTGCCGGCTTCGGTCCACGTGCCGGGCAGCGGCACCCGACCGACATAGGCGATGAGCCGCGCAAGGCCCTCACGGTCGATGACCGGGCCGATATCGTTGAGCACTACGGCACCAATGGCGGTCGGCCGCATCGCCGCCATCGCCATGGCGATGATGCCGCCACGCGAGGTGCCGATGACAGCCGCGTTCGAGACGCTCGCCAGAGCCATGAAATCGAGGGTGTCGCCGAGTTCCGTCAAAACAGTGTAGCTTTTGCCGTCTGCGTCATGTTCTGACAGTCCACGACCGCGATAATCGAGGCAGTAGACATCGCGCCGATGGCCACGGGAATCCGATAAAACGCTCGCCAGATCGTGAAAATCGCGGCTGTTGCGTGTCAATCCCGCCAGGCAGACAACGGGTCGACGACGCGACCCCGGGGCTGGATAATGGCGCGCATACAGGCTGAGCCCGTCACGCGACGTGTATCGGATGTCGGTCCAGGCCTGATGTATCGACGTGACTGTCACGCGCCGCCCTCATGTTGACGATCGGCTGCATGTCGCATGCGTCGGCATCGGGGGGCAAGTCGATCTCTTGGCCCGATCAATCTTAGCCGCGCGAACCTCGTACCCGTAAACCAGGCTTGGGACGATCCAGAACGCAGTCGTGGCGAAAGCGGAACAGCTTGGCCGGCCGCCCCCCGGTGTGAGATTTCATCTCGTCCGTCGGCTCGACCAAACCCATCTGTTCGACCAGACGACGAAAATTCTGCTTGTGCAGATGCAGACCGAGCACGGCTTCGACAGTGCGCTGCAATTCGTACAGCGTGAAACGGTCGGGCATCAGATCGAACACGATCGGCCGCGATTTGATGCGACCGCGCAGCCGGCTCATTGCGACGGCGAGACAGCGCAGATGCTCGCGCGGCGCCTCGCGTTCGATCAGCCCCGCATCACACATCAGGTCAAACCGCTCGACGACTTTGTCCTCGTCCCACATCTGGCCCTTATCGGCAAAACACATCGAGATGCGACGCTGACGTGACGTCTCTCTCGGCCGTGCCGAGCCGCGGTGAGGCTCCATCGCCCACGCATCGAGGCATGGGAACACGTGGTCGAGCAGATAGCGTGGAGCGCCGCGACGCCAGTCTTCCCAAGGAAAATGCTGGTACAGTTTGTGCCAATGCGCGCGATCGGCCGTGTCGCGTTCAGGGGTGCGCGTTAGGGCGAGATAGCCGATGCAGAACATCGGCACGCCGGCGACAGGCGACGTTATCGTCGCTTGCAGCTGTTCGACGTGCTCGACGTCGATGCCGGTCTCGCGCACGACCGATGCCCTCATATGATCATCCAGGCTGGCCGCGCGATCCGGGCAGAAAAGAGCGGTCGGAAGCCCGAAAACGCCACCCGACGTCACTGTCCGCACCACGGGCTCGTCATCGACGACGGCGATGATCGTGGCCACCAGCTGCGCCGACAACGTGTCGGACGAGCGTGCCATCGCGAGAGGCGCAGTCCCATCGGTCCCATTTGGTACGGATGTGGTCGTCTTGGATGTGGTCATCGTGATCCTCGACCCCGACACACGTGAGACTTGATAATGTTTGTTTGAGAAAAACTGTTAGCGCGTTAAGGCGCAATTCATCCGCCGACGCAAGTCACTTATCGTTTCCATGCTGTCAAATCTGCCACGTCGGCGTGCGGACGGGTTGAGGGGCGGCAAGGCGTCAATGGTCGGTCTTCAACTGAAACGGCTGATTGTGGGGCGCGAATTCGCCCACTCTCATGTCCAGAACGGCGTCGATGAGGCGTCCATCGCGGTGCAGCAGCCCATCCGCCGCTGTGATCATACGCATATTCGGTTTAGCCGACGGCGATGCCGCGCGCAGCCCTGCGGTCAGGGTACTTTCGTCCAGGTCCGGATAGAGGGCGACGGCGACGATGAGCGCGGCGGCGGTCGAGCGGCTGATTCCGGCAAAGCAATGAATCAGCATCGGCGCATCACGCGTCCAACCGCGGGCGAAGTCGATCACCGCCTGCACGTCGGCCGGCGACGGCGCGATCAGATCGTCGATGTCGCCATCGATGTCGTGAAACAGGCGCGTGAGGTGCTGATCGGCCGTGAGATGGCTCGGTCGAACCGGCATCGCGCCGAGCGGCGACAGCAAGGTGATCAATCGGGACGGACGCAGACGAACGGCTTCGCTTGCCACCAGATGCAGCGGACAGACATGGATCGTCGGCATACGTGGCTCCGTCGGTTGACCTCAGTCCTGACGTT
>JANOAW010001002.1:0-2822 GCA_031411355.1 Hyphomicrobiaceae bacterium
GACCTCGTCCGCATCGGCCGGAGTGGGCCGCGAAGTCATTTCTGGGCTTATGTCTGGAAGCGGCAAGGGATATGATCGGCGTATCGGATGCTGATCGTAAATCGGTGACGCGGGGTGGAGCAGTCCGGTAGCTCGTCAGGCTCATAACCTGAAGGTCCTAGGTTCAAATCCTAGCCCCGCACCCAAAAAGAGAGCGGCCCTGCGAAAGCGGGGCCGTTTGCTTTTGTGCCTATCGCAAATGGGTTGGGGCATTTGTGGTCGCGCGAGCGAGCCTCTATCTTAGGGTGATGCCCCAGAAGACCCCCCAGAAGACCATTGTCGGCCTCCATCTTTCGCATCGCGACGATATCGCGGATCTCGTAACGCGCCGTCCTTTGCCGGGGCCGCGTGTGTCGCAGGTCGATCCGTTCCTGTTCCTGAATCACCACGGGCCGCAGGTCTATCCGTCGAACAATCGTGGGCTGCCGTTCGGTCCACATCCGCATCGCGGCTTCGAGACGGTGACGTTCATCCTCGCGGGCGAACTCATGCACAAGGATTCTGGCGGGCATGAAAGCGTGATCCGTGCGGGCGGCGTGCAGTGGATGACGGCCGGCTCTGGTTTGGTTCATGCCGAGCTGTCGCCAACCGCATTCAAACGGGCCGGAGGTCCGCTCGAACTGCTTCAGCTGTGGGTGAACCTGCCGTCGCGCCTGAAGATGACACCGCCACGCTATCAGGGATTGCAGGGCGAGGAGCTTCCTGTCGTCACGGCGGATGACGGCAAGACCCAAGTGCAAGTGATCGCGGGCGAATGGGGCGGGGCCAAGGGGCCGATCGAATCGCTTACCGGCAACTTCATGTCCATCGCGTTGCTCGGGGCCGATGCGCGCATCACGTTCGACGCGCTGACGGGCCGCAATGTGTTTCTCTACATCATCTCGGGCGATGTGCGGATCAACGACCGCGATGTGGCGCAGCACACCCTAGTCGAGCTCGATCTCGCAGGTGAATCCATCGCGATCGAAGCGAGCAGCGATGCGCGCATCGTGTTTGGCCATGGCGATCCGATCGGAGAGCCGGTCGTCTCCCATGGTCCGTTTGTGATGAACACCGCCGACGAGATCCGCCAGGCGGTTGTGGATTATCAGGCCGGTCGCATGGGCGCGGTTGCCGGTTAACGTGAGATTGCGGGCGCCGATGCGGCGATTCATCTTTCGCCGGGAACGATATCTCCGCCTTTCGTGACTCTCCGGTTCGGCGGCTCGCGCTTCACGCGGGAACAAATCAGGCGTATTCTCGCCGCATCGGGGAGTGGGCCGTGTTCAGCTGGATGCAACGCAAGGGTTGGAGGTTCGGCGCAATTGCGCTGCTCGCTCTGCTCGTGCGCGCGTTCGTGCCGGCTGGCTTCATGCTGGCCCACGCCGACACGGGTTCTGGCCGCTATCTCACGCTTGAACTTTGCGATGCCCATGGCGGCGTGCCGAAAGTCGTTGATCTCGACACCGGCAAGATCATGGATGCGCCCGTAAAAGGGCAGACGTCCGAGAAGCAGCCGCCCTGTGTTTTCTGCGCCAGCGTCGTTGCGATGGCGTCGCCTGAACCGGTCGTCGAACTGGTCGAGTTCGTCGCCGAGCATGGCGTGAATTTCCTTGAAATTCGCGACCTGCGTCCCGGCCGTGGCATCGCCGCGCCGCCGCCGCCGTCGACCGGACCTCCTGCAAGCATCTGATCGTTTCATCGCCCGTTGGCCTCAACGCCAGCGCCTGGCGATGTCGCGCTTCGTTTCGTCAGCACTTTTCGGGTTAGCGCCCGACAGGGCTGATGCCACTGCACGTAGAGCGTGTGGCGTGGCTGGCGAGATCGGGGCCTCAGACTTGCTTGTCACCCAGAAACATCGAGCACATCGTGAATCCGAGATACCGTTTCCTCTCCGCTTGCGCCGCGTCAGGCCTTGCAATGACACTCGCCGGAGCGTTTGCCGCGCCGGCCTTGGCCCAGTCCGGGCCGTATGACGATGCTGACGCCGGCAAGGACACCGTCGTCGTCACGGGCGAGAAGCCTGCCCAGCAACAGAATCCGACAACCGTCGCGACCATCACGGCAGAAGAGATCGCTACCACCACGGCGGTCACCAATGCCGAGGACTCGCTGCGCTACTTGCCGAACATCGTCGTTCGCAAGCGGCATATCGGCGACCAGTTCGCACCGATCACCACCCGCACGTCTGGCGTCGGCGCCAGTGCGCGCAGCCTGATCTATGTCGACGGCGCGCTCATCTCGGCGCTGATCGGCAACAACAATGGCAACGGTTCGCCGAAGTGGGGGATGGTCTCGCCGGAGGAGATCAGCTCCGTCGATGTCTATTACGGCCCGTTCTCGGCGGCCTATGCGGGCAACTCCATCGGCGCGGTGGTCGAAATCAACACCCGCATGCCTGAGAAATTCGAAGGTTCGGTCGGTGTGGTCGGCTCGACGCACAAGTTCGAGCAATATGCGACCGACGACACGTTCAACGCCTGGCAGGCCAGCGCCACGGTCGGCAACCGCTTTGGCCCATTGTCGTTCTGGCTCTCCGCCACGCACACGGATAGCTCCAGCCATCCGCTCGCCTATGTCACCGCCGCGCAATCCACGACGACGGCCCTGCCGGCTGACCCGGTGCTGACCGGCGCCTTTGCCGACGCCAACCGTCTTGCCCTGCCAATCGTGGTGCTCGGCGCCGGCGCGCTTGAGGACCAGGTGCAGGACAACATCAAGCTGAAAGCCGCGTGGGATATCGACGGCAACACGCGCCTTGCCTATACGGTCGGCCGCTTCGCCAACGACACGTCGTCGGATGT
>JANOAW010001003.1:0-4390 GCA_031411355.1 Hyphomicrobiaceae bacterium
CGGGCGCGTGCAAGGTCGAATGCACAGTCGATAGAACCGCTGAAATGATGGCGCCGACGAACAGCACATGGATCACCGGCGACAGCATGGATTGGGCAAGCTTCGGCACGATCTCTTCGGCTGCCTGGATACCCGGCATCAGCAGAGTTCCCGCAAGTCCGAGATAGATCGGCAATAGCCCGAACGCGATATAGACGACACCCCCGATGATCGTTCCCCAGGCCGCAACCCGCGATGTCCGCGCACCGAGAAAGCGCGACACGAGTTCGACGGCGACGATGGTACCGCACACGGGGACCGCTATCTTTTCGATCAGCTGCCACGCCCCGATTTCGCCGTCGAACCACGACAAGCGCGCGGCGGGCAGGGCCGCGAGCTGCAGATCCTGGGCCGACATCACATTTGAAACCGCGTACGCCATGGCTAGAAGCCCGGCCATGACAACGAGCCCCTGGATGGTGTCCGTGACCGCGTCCGCCAACAGTCCGCCGACGACGGAATAGAGACCGACCACGATCGCCGCGATCAGCAATCCGCTCGCGAGCCCCATCCCGGCAGTCGAATTGAGCATCACGCCGAACACACGGATCTGTGCCGCTGCCCAGAAGATCGAGCCCGGCAACAGCACGAGCACGACCAACCGCTCGACGGTTGGCGAAAACCGGTTGCGAAACAGGTCGGCGAAGGTGAGATGCTCTCTCTCTCGCAACCGCGCGGCGAAAAACACACCGACGATGATGATGGCGAACCCGTAGCAGAACGGATCGACGAGCGCCCCCGAAAGGCCTTTTTCATAGACCGCAGCCGACGTAGCCGTCAGGGCTTCGGAGCCGAAAAACGTCGCAAAAACCGGAAAAATGATCAGCGGTAGCGACAGCGTTCGCCCGGCGACGATGTAGTCCGTGTCGGACCGCATGCCGCGCGACAGCCAGATACCGATGCCGAATTGAATGAGGACATAGGCAAAGATTGCGCTTGAAACGGCGGTCATCGGTTGGTCCCTCAACCGCCACAGATGATCAGATTTCCAACATCGACGGAACCGAAAACATGCGCTCGCCGCCGCCCGAAATGTTCACACGCTTAAGCGCGGAAGGGCACGACTTCAAACAGCGCAGACGAAAACAGCCCGATCGTCCGCTGCAAGCGGAGACGATCGGGCGGACTGAAGATCGGCAGATCAGGTGGCCGTTGCGGCTTTTTCGAGAAACTTCACGGCATCGCCGACCGTCTGGATTTTTTCCGCGGCATCATCCGGAATTTCGCATCCGAACTCTTCCTCGAACGCCATGACCAGTTCGACGGTGTCGAGGCTGTCGGCGCCGAGATCGTCGATGAAACTTGCGCCCGACACGACTTTTTCGGCTTCGACGCCGAGTTGGTCGATGACGATCTTTTTAACGCGGCTTTCGATGTCGCTCATTCCAAATCCCCTGCAGGCTCGACGCCTTCTCACACGTCCTTACGTCGCTGTAGCCTTGCGGCCGATTCGCCTCAAGCCCGACGCACCACAAGACCCGCTCGAGCGAAACCTGTGACGTCGTCTGTCTGTGGCGTAAGACGCTGCGACAAACAACCCGCGGTGAACCACGTGACGTGCGCAAATCGCTGCGACAAACTTGCAGTCGATCGTTAACATGCGGCCGTCGCGCATGAAAACCAGCTGTGTTTATGATACGTTCTGTTCCGGTCGGTTACCCTGCCACAGCCCTCTGTTGGCGAGCCCTCACGCTCCCCAAGCTTCTAACTCTAATCGAAAAAAGCAGCGTCTTCGACACCGAGATGGTGTTTTGCGCGTGCGACATCGAACTCGACGCCCATCCCAGGCCGGTCCGGCACCGCGATCATACCATTTCGCACCACCGGCACGCCGCGCACAATATCGGACCACCAGGGCGGATCGGCGATCGGCAGTTCGAATGCGATGAAATTTTGCGGCAACGTGGCCGACACCTGCACCAACGCCGCCAAGCCGAGAACGCCGTTGCCGATACCGTGCGGCGCGACCAGCACACCGTGCAGATCGGCATACTCAGCGATCCATTTCAGTTCCGCGAGCCCTCCGACGTCTGCTGGGTCCGGGCCGATGACACGCACAGCCTTCGTTTCGATCAATTGCTTGAAATTCTGCCGAAGATAGATCTGCTCGCCGGTATGGATTGGCGTCGACGTCGAGATCGTCAGGTCACGATAGACGTCCGCATTCACGAACGGGGTGTAGTCACCCGTCAGCATGTCTTCGAGCCACAGGAGATGATGGCATTCGACGGCACGCGCAAATTTGATGGCATCTTGCAGGACAAATCCAGGACCGCAATCGAGCGCTAGGCCGATACCGTCGCCGAGAGCCTCTTTCATCGCAGCGACGCAGTCGAGCGTGTGCCGCAATCCACGCTCCGTGAGCAAGCCCCGATCGAGCCAGGCGTGATATGGCGTTTGTACCGGCTCACCGTAGTGATAGTCGGCGACGGCGGTACGCATCGGACTGTGGAACGCGATGCCCTGCTTCACCATCGTGAACCCTTCGGGCAGCCCTGCCATCCGCTTCATTTCAGCGGCGAAATCTTCGGGCTTGAAACCCGTCAACGGCTTGCGACGTGCGCCATTGTAAACCCGCACGTGATCGCGCACTTTGCCACCGAGCAGCTTGTGCACGGGAACGCCCGCAGCTTTGCCGGCGATGTCCAACAAGGCATGCTCGATCACACTGACCGCGCTGCCGTAAGGCTTGAACGCACCGCGCGGACGCAACCGCTGCATGATCCTTTCGACCAGCGTCGGGTCTTCGCCGATCAGAGCCTCGCGCAAGTGCATGACGTAGGGTTTGACGTACGATTTGAAGTGTTCGACCGAGCCGTAGCCGTCGATGCCCGCGTCCGTGACGATACGGATGATCGGGTGCTTGCCGATGACCGCACATTTGAGATCGACGATCTTCATCACAATCCAGCACTCCGCGGCCGACGATCCCATCGTCGAACCATTTGGCAGATGCGCGCAAGTCGGCCTAGTCTCGCCCCCAGCGACCACCAGCATGGGACACGCTCCATGAACCTCTCTGAATATGCGGCTCACGATGCCGTCGGTCTCGCCTCACTCGTGCGCAAGAAGGAGGTGACGCCGACCGAACTGGCGGCGCTCGCAGCACATGCGATTAAATCTTTGAACGGCGAACTCGCAGCGGTCGTCGAAACCTATCCCGACCGCATCACAGGGCTCGATGAGCGGTCACTCGGCTCTGGCCCCTTCCACGGCGTGCCGTTCCTGATGAAAGACGTGTTCGGCCACGAAAAAGGCCGCCTGTGCGAGTTCGGCTCGCGGCTGTGCAAGGGAATGACACCCGAAGTCGACAGCTTCCTGATGACCCAACTGCGCACAGCCGGAGTGAATTGCCTCGGGCGGTCGGCAGCACCCGAATATTCCATGTCGGCGACGACCGAGAACCTCATGTATGGCAACACCTCGACGCCGTGGAAAAAGGGCTTCTCGGCCGGCGGATCGTCGGGCGGCGCCGCAGCCGCGGTCGCTTCCGGCATGGTACCGATCGCCCACGGCTCCGATATCGGCGGCTCGATTCGCATCCCAGCGAGTTGGTGCGGCGGTGTCGGCCTAAAGCCGTCCCGCATGCGTGTATCGGTCGGCCCGACCGTCGACGAGGGTGGCTTCGGCTACTCGGCCAATCACGTACAGACACGCACCGTCCGCGACAGCGCCGTCATGCTCGACTGCATCTCACATCCCCAGATCGGCGATCCCTTCGTTATTCCGACACCTGCCGAGCCCTACGGAACCCTCTATCGCAAGGCACCCGGCCAATTGCGCGTCGGCATCGTACTGAATGAAGTCGTCGGCGCCAAAGTCGATCCGGATGTCGCGGCGTGCGTGCAGGCGACAGCACGTCACCTCGAGAGCATGGGCCATCGGGTTGAGCCAGCGAGCGCCGAAATGGGCGGCATGGAGACCATGAGCGCGATCCAGAAATTGTTCTTCTTCGGTTTCGCCGACCGACTGGACGCCTACGGCAGAAAAACCGGCAGGAAACCTGGGAAAGACACCCTGGAGCCGGTCATTCTCGGCATATACGAGTGGTCGAAATCACTCACGGCGGCCGACTTCATGGCGGCCTGGGCCCGCGCCAACACCGCGCGACGTCTGCTGTCCCGCTTCTGGACCCACTATGATATTTGGTTGTCACCGACCACCGCTCGTGTCTCCGAGGCATGGGGCTCCTACAATCTATCGCGCCCTAATGTGACAGCCGAACAGCTCAACGGCGTCAGTTGGCGCGAGCCGGTGCAGTTCACGATTCCCCACAACATCATGGGCACCCCCGCCATCTCGCTGCCGCTCGGAATGCACCCGACCGGAGTGCCGATCGGCGTGCAGATCC
>JANOAW010001004.1:0-2038 GCA_031411355.1 Hyphomicrobiaceae bacterium
GGCGCGCCGATCGGTCACGGCACCGTCTGGGAGACGCAGAAGTTGCGCGAGTTCATGGACTTGTATCCAGAGATCCGGGTCGAGCTGGTGCTGGCCGACGAACAGATCGACATTTCCATGCGCGCAGCCGACGTCGCCATCTGGACGGCGGAGCCGTCGCAGCCGGACTTGATCCGTCGGCCGCTGTTCACGATGAACATCCACGCCTACGCGTCGACGTCGTATGTCAAAAAATACGGCACGCCGATCGTTCTCGACGACCTCGATCGACATCGCATCGTATCTTATTCCGGCACGCCGCAAGCGCATCTATCGGCGGTGCGATGGCTCGAGATCGCCGGCCGCGACGGCAAGTCTCCGCGCATCCCGGCGTTCGCGGCCAACAACGTTCTGGCCATGAAGTACGCCATTCGCTCGGGCCTCGGCGTCGGCTTGATACCCGATTACCTCACCGACGAGGGCGCCGATCTCGTGCCCGTACTGCGTGAAGTCGAGCTGCCCAATATGCAGATCTATTTCTGCTACCCAGAAGAACTGAAAACCGCCAAGAAAGTACAGGTGTTCCGTGACTTCCTCGTGAGCAAGGCGCGGCAGTGGAAGCATTGACCGTCGCGCAGGGCAGGACCTTGCGCCTGGCCGTCCTCTTTGCCGTCTGTGGCGAGGGGGTGCTGACGTTGATGGATACCCTGATCAAGGATCAGACGACCAGATACCCTATTCTGCAGGTTACGTTCCTCCGCTTCGCCTTCGGGGCCGTGATCGCAGCTGCCGTGGTGGCGGTGCTGCGCCCGCGCTTTCCGGGGCCGGATGCTCTGAAGTTTCATGGGCTCCGCGCGCTGTTGAGCGTCTTCACGGCATCCACATTCTTCTACGGTCTGTCGCAATTGCCGATCGCCGAGGCGATGGCGCTCGGCTTTCTGTCGCCGCTATTCATGGTGACATTCGGCGTGCTGCTCCTGAACGAGCAATTCGACGCCAAGATCGGCATGGGGCTGGCGGCCGGCATCGCAGGCATGATCGTCATCGTCTCGGGACAGCTGTCGGGGACCGGTTATTCGCTCGGCGCCGTGAAGGGCGCGGTGGCAGTCGTCGTATCGGCCGTCCTCTATGCGCTCGTCGTGATCATGCTGCGGGCGCGCGCCAACGTCGACCCGATCTCGATTATCGTGCTTCTGCAGAGTGTTTTGCCCGCGGCGATCCTGGCCATTCCCGCATGGCTCGTCTGGCAACCGGTGACACGGGCCGATGTCGGTCGCTTCGCCATCGTCGGTCTGCTCGCGATCGCCGGCCACACCCTGATCGCCAACGCCTTCAAACGGGCGCAAGCTGCACGCTTGGCGCCCATCCATTATACGATCCTGCTCTGGGGCATACTGTACGGCTATCTGTTCTTCGGCGACGTGCCGGCCCCAACGACCATCGCTGGTGCGGGGCTGATCGCCGTTGCGACGGTGATCATCCAGCGCCGCTGAGCCGGGATCGTCGACCACCGTCGACGCTGGCGCGTGCTTTGGGCTAGACGTGCCAGTCTTGGAACCATGAGGGCGGCGATGCTGAAGCGGGTCTTGATCGCCAACCGGGGTGAGATCGCGGTCCGTATTGCGCGCACGGCCGCCGATCTCGGCATCGAGACCGTCGCCGTCTATGCGACCGACGATACCGCGTCGTTGCACAGCCGTACGGCAACCCGTGCCGTCGCACTCGATGCAGCCGGCCCACGCGCCTACCTGGACGCCGCGGCGCTGTTGCGCATCGCTGCAGCTGAACACTGCGACGCCGTGCATCCAGGATATGGCTTCCTGAGCGAGAGTGCCGTCTTTGCCGTGGCGTGTCAGGATGCGGGGCTGGTGTTCGTCGGCCCGACACCAGACACGCTCGCAGCTCTTGGCGACAAAGCCAAGGCACGAGCCATCGCCATGCACCTCGGTGTGCCCGTGCCAGCCGGTACCACGGAGGCGACCAGTCTCGAGCAGGCGCAGCAGTTTTTTGCCGCGCGAACCGGCGCCATGATGATCAAGGCCATCGCCGGCGGCGGCGG
>JANOAW010001005.1:0-10310 GCA_031411355.1 Hyphomicrobiaceae bacterium
GCGCCTTCAACGAAGCTGCGCGCCGGTTCGAGGACCTTGATCGCGATCATCCTTACGCTCCAGAAGCACGACGCGCGATCGTCATGGCCTCATACTCCTTTTACAAAGCCGGCAAGTTTCCCGAGGCGATCGCCACGGCGCAACGTTACACCACGCTGCATCCCGGTACGAAGGAAGCAGCCCTCGCCCACCACATCATCGCGTCAGCTCATTTCGATGAGATCAAGTCGCCGGGGCGCGATCAAACTGCGACGCGGAAGGCTTTGGCCGAACTCAAAACGCTGCGCACCCGGTATCCGACCAGCCCATATGCACAACAAGCTCAGAACCGTATTCTGATCGCTGAAGATGTTCTCGCCGCCAACGAGATGGAAGTCGGACGGTATTATCTGAAGCAGAACCAACTGACCGGCGCTATCGGTCGCTTCAAAACGGTCGTTACGGAGTATCAAACGACGGCGCACGTCGAAGAGGCGCTGTTTCGCTTGATCGAAGCCAATATGGCCCTCGGTGTGTTGCCGGAGGCGCAGGCTGCGGGGGCGGTGCTCGGCCACAATTTCCCGGACTCGCCTTGGTACGCGAAGGGTTACGGGATTTTGAAGAACAACGGTGCCAGCCCGCAATCCGGTGGTTGGTTGTCGAACGCGTTCAAAGGGTTGTCACCTGCGGCGTCGAAGCCTGCGGCGCAACCTGTCGAGAAAGTGCCGGAAGGCCTACCGGCGCCCGAGCAGCTGCCGGCACCGAAAGTTCCCCCAGGTGCGAACATACCGACGGCCAGCACGTCGAAGCCGCCGAAGCCGACAATGGGACTCGGGCTCGTCAAATTGGACTGATCCGTCGCGGGATCGAGTTTGGTCGATGGCGTGACAACCCTTGCATCCCGGGTGCCGTCCACACATGACAATGGATGTTGTTGAGCGGCGCCACCACGCTTTCACACATTTTGCGCTTTTGACAGGCCGCGGCAGCCGCTGATCGACGCCGCCAGCCCCGAATCTCAACCGGCGTCGCTGAGAGCACTGTGCCTTCTCGCGGTCGGGTGCCAGGTTTTTGAGTCGGTCAGTCATTTCGCCCGGTGGGGTTACTTGACCCCAAGCTTTTTCTGCAAACTCGAAGACGACGTCGTGTATTGAAACAGCAACTTCTTGTCGGGGTAGATCAGGCGGTGAGCCGCCTGGCTCATCAGGGCTGCTTCGTGAAACCCGGATAGAATGAGCTTCAGTTTGCCGGGGTACGTATTGATGTCGCCGATAGCGAAGATGCCTCTGGTCGAGGTTTCAAAGCGTTCGGTGTCGACGGGGATCAGATTTTCGTCGAGATTCAGGCCCCAATCTGCGATCGGGCCGAGTTTCATGGTCAGACCGAAGAACGGCAGGAGGCGGTCGACCGTCAGCGTCTGATCGCCGGCTTTGGTTTTGACGATCGCACCCGACAACTCGCCGTCGACGCTCTGCAACGACGTCACCTGACCGATGAGCAGGTTCATTTTTTTGTCGCGGACGAGGTTGCGCATCTGTTCGACGGAATGGGGCGCGCCGCGGAAATCGTCGCGACGATGCAACAGGGTCATCGAGCGGGCGATGGGCTGCAGGTTCAGCGTCCAGTCGAGTGCGCTGTCGCCGCCGCCGACGATGAGGACGTCTCGGTCGCGAAATTGCTCCATCTTGCGCACGGCATAGAAAACCGACTTGCCTTCAAAGGCTTCAATGCCGTCGAGAGGTGGTCGCTTGGGCGTGAACGATCCGCCGCCGGCCGCGATGATCACGACTTTGGTGTGGAAGACCGTGCCGGTGTCGGTGCCGAGCAAAAAGCGGCCGTCGGGCAGTTTCATGAGCACGTCGATACGTTCGCCGAGATGAAAAATCGGGGCGAACGGCTTGATCTGCTCCATGAGCCGATCGGTGAGATCCTGTCCGGTGACGATCGGGAGCGCCGGAATGTCGTAGATCGGCTTTTCAGGATAGAGTTCGGCGCATTGGCCGCCGACTTTTTCGAGAATGTCGACGAAATGGCAGCGGATGTCGAGGAGGCCGAGTTCGAAGGCAGCGAACAGCCCACACGGGCCTGCGCCAATGATGACCGCGTCGGTTTCGATCGGGATGGATGAAATGTCATCGGACATCGTCGAACTTTCGTCTCGTGTGGTGCGTCAGACAGCCTATCTGTCCCTATAAGACCGAGCCAGCCGCGAATGCAACGCCGCCTCTCGACGGGAGCGGGTGTCTTGATCTAGTTTCGATGTCGAACAAGGGTCCTTCGATGACGCCGACGCATTTACCCGGATCGTCGACGCCAGCATCGGGCGGGGCTACGCCACGCTTGCCGAGCAGCGTGCCGGCTGTACGCTTCGTTGCGCCGATACCGACCACGACGCCGTTCACGTGGCACGGTAGTCCGTGGGCGCTGACCGGGGCCTGCATCGTCAATGCGCTGTTGATGATCCTCACCATCGGCATCTACGGCTTCTGGGGTCGCACCGAAATTCGACGGCGAACGTGGTCGTCGGTTCGGTTTCTTGGTGAGCCACTGGTTTATCACGGCACGCCGCAGGAATTGCTCAAAGGTTTCTTTGTCGTCATGTTGGCGATACTGGTGCCGTTGTTCGTGCTCGGCACGCTGCTGGTGATCATCTATGGGCAGGGCAGCGGCGTCTTCGAATTGTATCAGTCCGGTCTGTTTCTCGGCATCTATCCGATCCTGGCTGCGATCGCCTTCTATCGGGCGCGTCGTTATCGCCTGTCCCGCACGTCCTGGCGCGGCATCCGCGGCAGCGTCGATGGATCGTCGACGAGTTACGGGTTTCTCAGCTGGGCCACCGCATGGGCCTATCCGTTCACGCTCGGCTGGATCGCACCGTATCGCTCGGTGACATTGAACAGCCAGATCGTCAGGGACACGCAACTGGGTGACCGGCATCTGACGTTCATGGGCACCTCCGGTTCGCTCTATGGCCCGTTCGCCCTGCTGTGGTTCGGCTCGATCGTGTTGAGTTTCGTCGTGTTCGGCGTCGTCGGGCACGTGCTCGGCACCAAGCCCAATCCGAACAGTCCGGATTGGTGGCGCGCTTTGACCGGTTCGGATTGGTTGGAGCTGGTCGGGGTGTTCACGGGCGCGGTCATCGTGTGGTCGATCATGAGTTCATTTTATTATGCCAAACTGTACAATCTGTGCGCTTCGGCGACGATCATGTTGCCGGCCCGTCAAGGTGAGGCAGCGTTGCGTTTCCGCCTCGATGTGGGCGGCTTGAAGCTGATGTGGTTGTATGTGTCCAATATGCTGATCACGTACCTGTCGCTCTATGTTCTGCGCCCCGTCGCAACGGCGCGGTCGATGAAATATTTCGTTGAGAATCTGCGCATCGAGGGCCCGTTCGATGCGGCCAATGTCGGCCAAAATCGCGGTGTCGTCGATCGTTCCGGGGAGGGGCTCGGCCAAGCCTTCGATCTCGATGCATTCTAATCCATACGAATTTTCATCAGGCAAAGCCGGTTCAGAAGGAGCCAAGCCGCTGGACCAGCGGCTGTGGCGTGGCATGATCACGGACGGCCAGTCGGCATCGTCCTGGCCCGTCGATGTGACGGTGCTCGAGAATGGTCTTGGTCTGACGCGACCAGGTGCCGAGACGCCAAGTGCGATCTGGACGTTTGGAGATCTCAGCACAGGCGAACCCGTTCGGTCCGGAGCGCCCGACGTTCTGATCATGTCGCGATCGGCTGCGCGCATGACATTGTTCGTCTCAGATGCCGGCTTCGTGCGCCGTTTCGCTGAACTCGTGCCGCACACGACCCTGCGCGCGACGCGTTTTTCCGGCCTAAAATTCAGTGCGCCCGTCGGGGCTGTCGCGTTCGCCCTTACGGCGCTGGTGTACGGCTTAGACTTCTCTCCGACCAAGACGCTGGCGCGTCTGATGCCTGAGACAGCGCGGGACCGGCTCGGAAGCAATGTGCTCGCCAGCTTGCCGATCAGCGATCAAAACAGGCGTGTTTGTGATGATCCGGCTGGTCGGGCCGCGGTGGAGGCGCTCGCCAAACGCTTGATGCCCAACATCACCGATCCCGCAAAGAAGGTGCTGGTGTTGAATTGGCCGCTGGTCAACGCGTTCGCCATTCCAGGCGGGCGTGTCATTCTTACGCGCGGTATCATCGAGAAGTCGTCGGGTGCGGACGAGATCGCCGGCGTGCTCGCGCACGAGATCGGACACGGTATCGAACTGCACCCGGAAGCGGGCCTCGTGCGCGCCGTCGGCTTCTGGGCGCTGATCCAGATGGTTTTTACCGGGACGCCCGGTGCGCTTGGCAATATCGGCTCGTCTTTGGTGCAACTGGCGCACAATCGCGGTTTTGAACGCGAAGCCGATGCCATCGCCATCAAGATGCTGCGAGACGCCAAGATCTCGCCGAAAGCCTTCGCCGGTTTTTTCAAGCGCATGGACGGCGATCGGCCAGACAAGTCTGATAAATCCGGGACGTCGGGTCGGCGTTTCAATATTCCGAACGACGTGTTCGCCACCCACCCCTCGTCGCCCGAGCGAATTCGCACCATCGAAGGGCAACCGGATTATCCATCGACACCGGCGCTCACCGCAGAGCAGTGGCAGGCGTTGCGCACCATCTGTCGTGCCTCGGCGCCGGCGACGCCTGCTCCCGCGCCGACGCCGCCGGTGCCGCCGCCGACATTCGACCAACAGATCAAAACCGCGACGCAGCGCATCACGTCCAATCCGAGCGCTGACAACTACTGGTTCCGCGGCGAAGCGTACTTGCAGGCGAGGCGCTATCCGGAGGCGATCGCCGATTTTGACAAGGCCGCAGGGCTCGCGCCGAGCAACCAGAATATTCTGTTCTCGCGCGGCAACGCCAAAACCCAGATGCGCGATTTCGACGGAGCTATCGCGGACTACACCGGCGCCATCCGGCTCAACGCCCGCTTTGCCGCGGCCATGTCGGGGCGTGCGAATGCGTATCGGGAGATGCGCAACGGTGCCGAGGCGATGCGCGACTATGATGCAGCCTTAGTTATCAACCCGCGCTACGTCGCAGCTCTGTTCGGCCGTGGGCAGGTCCATGCCGACATGGAGCGTTGGTCGGCTGCCGAGGGTGATTTCACGCGCGCCATCGAGAACAACAAGGCTTACGCATTCGCTTATGTCCGTCGTGCGCAGGCGCGCGAAAAGCTCAATCAGCGAGACAAGGCAATCGACGACTATCGTGAAAGCCTGCGTGCGGCGCCGAGCTCACTCGATGCGGCCGAAGCGTTTCGGCTGGCGCGCGCGCGGCTGCGGGAACTCGGTCTACCGGAGCAGTGACGAACATGGCGACGACCGTGGCCTCAGAGACGTCGATGCGGCATCGCGTGATGGCCGGTGACGCCGTTCTGGGGGCCATGGTGTTTGAGTTTTTCACACCCGGGATTGCTGAAATTCTGCGCCGTGCCGGTTGCGCGTTCGTCATCTACGACATGGAGCACGCGGGGCTCGGCTACGAAAGCTTGAAAGCCCAGGCGGCATATTGCCGTGGCACCGGCATCGTGCCGATCGCCCGGGTGCCACGCGGGGACTATCACTTCCTGGCGCGCGCCCTCGACGTCGGCTGCGAGGGGGTGATGATCCCGATGGTCGAGAGTGTCGAGCAAGCTTCAGCGATCGCCGAAGCCACCCGCTATCCACCGATGGGACGCCGCGGCGCCGCCTTCGGTTTTGCGCACGATCACTATGCGGCTGGCGATCCGGCTGAGAAGATCGCCGCCGCCAATGCGCGCACGCTCGTGATTGCCCAGATCGAAACGGAGCGCGGTCTCGCCAAGGTCGAGGATATCGCGGCCGTGCCGGGTATCGATGTGCTGTGGGTCGGCCATTTCGACCTGACGAACTTTCTCGGTATTCCGGGGCAATTCGAACATCCCTTGTTTCTCGATGCGCTGAGACGTGTCGTGGCCGCCGGTCGCCGGCACGGCAAAGGCCTCGGTTTTCTGGCCGCCGACAGCGGGTGGGCTCAGGCCTACAGAAGCCACGGTTTCAACATGCTCGCCGCCGGTACCGACATGGGCTTACTCATGGTCGGCGTGCGGGGCGTGCTCGACAGTGTCCGCTGAACGGAGTGACCGATGCGCATCGCCGACATGAACTGGATGCAGGTGCGTGATCACGCGGCGCACGATGATCGCGCCGTGTTGCCGATCGGGTCGGTCGAACAGCACGCCTACCTCAGTCTCGCCGTCGACATGATCCTGGCCGAGCGCATTGCCATCGAGGCCGCCGCGCCGGTGAATATACCCGTGTTTCCTGTCATTCCGTATGGGCTTACGCCGAGCTTCGTCGAGTATCCCGGCACAGTTACGCTCAAATCGGCGACCTTCGCTGCCGTGGTCACAGACGTGCTCGAGGGGATTGTGCGGTCGGGTTTCAAACGCATCACCGTGGTCAACGGACACGGCGGCAACACTCCCGCGCACGGTGCCGTGCTCGAATGGCTCGATCGTCATCACGGCGTGCAGGTGAAGTGGCACAACTGGTGGAACGCGCCCAAGACCTGGGCTGCCGTGCAGGCGACGGACAGCATCGCCTCGCACGCCTCGTGGATGGAAAACTTCCCGTGGACGCGGCTGCCGAACGTCGCGATGCCGCGCGAAGCCAAACCGATGCTCGATCACGCTCGCTTCCAGCAGCTCGATCCAAAGGCCAAGAAAGCGCTGTTGGGCGATGGCAACTACGGCGGTCTTTATCAGCGGCGCGACGAGGACATGCTCGCCATCTGGCAGGTGGCGGTCACCGAGACGCGGGATGTCATCGCCGATGGGTGGAATTGAACCGCCGCGATCGGCGACCGCGCTCACGTGGTTTTTTTGATCCGTGCCTCGGTGACGCCGACCTCGCGTGCGGTCGCGATGATGGCCGACCACGTGTCGACCGGTAGCGGGACGCCGGCCTTGCTCCGCTCTGCCCGCATGCGCGCTTCCTGTTCACCGGGTACGAGCACCTCGCCGCCGCGCTTGATCGGTTTGGCGCTCTTCACATGCTTGACGTACTTGGCGACGTCCTTCGGAAAAAGGCCCGTCGGGTCGAGTTTGTCAGGGTCGATGTAGATCGACGTCATGCCGTTGGCGAACTGACGGCCGACCTCGGTCGCGCCAGTTCCCGACAGCGAACCGCCGAGCACTTCACACATGAAGGCGAGGCCCGAGCCCTTGTGATCGCCGAAGGCCCGAATGGCGCCCTTGCCGGCTCCAGCCTTGCGCGGGCCCGTCGGCGTGTAATCGCCGTACAGCACGTGCGGATCATTGCCGGTCTTGCCGTTCTGCTCGATGAGCGCGTCGTCGGGGATCGGTTTGCCGCCGAAGCTCGAGACGAGCACTTTGCCCTCGGCGACGATCGAAGTCGCAAAGTCGAGCACCAACGGTTGGCCTTTTTTCAAGGGCACGCCGACGCAGAAGGGCGCGGTCGAAAAGCGTCGGTCGACGCCGCCGAATGGTGCCACCAAGACCGAGCCGTGGGCGTTGACGAAATGCACCGACACGAGCCCTTCTGACGCGGCCATCTCGGCCCAATCACCGACGCGGCCGATGTGGCCCGCGTTGCGTAGTGAAACGGCCGAGAGACCCATGGCCTTGCATTTGTCGATGCCGATGCGGACCGCTTGCGGCGCGACCGTTTGGCCGAAGCCGTACAATCCGTCCACGACCGCGAGTACGGGCGTGTCGCTGATGATCTTGACGGTCTGGTCGATGACGACGGTTTTTTCCGCGATGTTCTGCACATAGCGCGGCACGCGCTGAACGCCGTGGCTGTCGTGACCGGTCAAATTCGCGATGGTAAGATACTTGCCGATGCGGCCTGCTTCCGCGCTCGAGCAGCCCGCGGCTTCAAAAATGTCGGCGACGAAGTTTTCGAGCTTCTTTGCGTCGATCGTGATGGATTTGCGCGCTGCCATGATCCGGCCCCCTCTGGACTTCCGGCGTACATCATAGATCGTGTCGCGCACGATGCCAGTCTCGTCGCGATAGAGAAGGAAGGTCGACATGATCGGTCGCCTGTTGGCCGCGCTGGTTGCACTGATGGTGCCCGCCAGCGCCCTCGGTCGAGAGCCGATGGCGTTCCTGGTGCCGGCTTATTTTTATCCGAGCCAGGCTGGGAGTGACTGGGACCGCTTGGTCAGCGCGGTCGCAGCGGGCGTGCCGATGACCGCGATCATGAACCCGGCGTCCGGACCTGGGGATGCGGTGAACGCAGATTACGAGCGTGCGATTGCAGCGTTGCGTGCTGCCGGCGGTAAAGTTCTCGGCTACGTGCCGTCTGGTTATGCCGGCCGCCGGGTGACGCCGTCGTCATCGTGCAAACCTGCGGATGGACGCTCGTATACTGCAGGCGACGTCATCGCATGTGCCCGCCGTTATTACGACTTTTACGACATCGATGGCATTTTTGTCGACGAGATGGGCGGCGCTGCCATCGGCGTTTCGGCCGATGACGAACTTGGTTTCTATACGCGCGTGTACGATGGGTTGAAGGCGATCGAGCCGCGTTGGCGGATCGTCGGTAATCCTGGTGCGCCGATCGGATCAGATCTGCTGCGCGATGGTGGCGTCGGTGGCGCAGACTCGTTGGTGACGTTCGAGGGATTGGCCACGGCGTTCGCCGGTGTTGCTATGCCACCGCACAAGCGGGCTGCGAGGTATGGCGCCATTCTGATCGGATCGGGGCTTGATTTCGGCACGGCTCTTGCGGCGCTGGATGTGCGCGGTTTCCGCGATTTATACGTCACCGAGCGCTCGTTGCCCAACCCTTATGATCGGCTTCCCTTCGATTGGGATACGCAGGTCGCGGCAGTGCGAGCGATGAATATGGATCGCCGCTGATCGGCGATCGGTCGGTCGATATATTGCACCGTTGACTTTAGCCAAGACGCAAAAGCGGGGCCTAATTTCCGACGGCGGGTTGAATTGCGGCGTTGCACGATGGGTTTGAGCTATCACTTCTGAGGGCTGACCGCTGCATTTTACCAACTGTCCGATGCGCCGCCGCCGCCGAAATCACCGCCACCGCCCGACCAACCGCTGTCCGGCGAACTGCCGCTCGAGCCGCCCGACCAACCACCTGAACCACCCCAGCCGCCGGGAATCACGACGATGCCACCGTCGTTCGCGTTACGGCGCGTGCCGGCTGGCTGGCCGTGGCGTCGGCGGTTCATGTTGCTCGGCTGCAGAACAGCTTGTTTGCGTTCCTGCATCGAAACGAAGATGAAAAACGCCAAGAACAGGCCAATGAAAATCAGCGGCGTCCAGTCGGTTGCGGGCTGACGCGGCTTGATGGAGCGCGCGCGCTTTTCGACCTCGGCCGTATCGCCGAGCAGGACGTCCTTGATGTCGCGTACGCCGGCTTTGACGCCGGCCGAAAACTCGCCGCGCCGAAACGCCGGCAGAATACCGTTGCGAATGATGGTGCCGGACAAGAGATCGGTCATCGTGCCTTCGAGGCCGCGGCCGACTTCTATGCGGACCTTGCGATCCTTCGGCGCGACGATGAGAATGATGCCGTTGTTGATGCTGCCCTGGCCAATTTTCCAGAAGCGGCCGAGGCGGTAGCCGATGTCTTCGATTTCGTAGCCTTGTAACGAATTGGTCGTGTAGACGACCACTTGATCCGAGGATTTACCTTCCAACTGCCGGAGCATGGCGAGAATTTCTTCGCGATCGGCTGGTGTCAGAAGATTTGCGTCGTCGACGATGCGGCCTGTCAGGGGTGGAAACTTCGGCTCCGCCGAGGCGCTGGAAAAGAGCGCCGACAGGCAGGCAAGCGCAATGATGGTGAGGATGGCGAGCCGACTACAAAGCGCGCGGCCGGTCATGTTTAAGGTCTCCGTTCGCCGTGGATCACCCAGGCGATACGACCACCGCTTGGTTTCGCCGACAAAGTTAGCGGATGGTTCGTGCAAGCGATGTTTCCATTGAGACATGTGTCTGTGTAGCGCATCGACCGGCGATCCGGCGAACAACGCCGCATCGTGCGTTAACGGCTACGCTTCCCGGCGCCATTCGATTTCGCCCGGGGCGAAATATGCGTCGATCAACTCGGGTGTCACGTCCTCGCGACGCGCCGGCCGCCAACTCGGCGCCTTGTCCTTGTCGATCAGCAGGGCGCGGACGCCTTCGATGAATTCGCCGTCGCCGAACAGGCGCGTGGACAAGCGATATTCGACGGCCAGCGCATCGTCGAGAGAGGCATAGGCTTTGGCGCGCCGGACCGCTTCGAGCGTCAGTGCCAGCGCTTTGGGGGAGCGTGTCGCCAGATCGGCGCGAGCTTGCGTCGCGAGCGGATC
>JANOAW010001006.1:0-7377 GCA_031411355.1 Hyphomicrobiaceae bacterium
GGTTTGCCGAGGCCTTCCATGGCAATCTCGGCCAGCGCCTTGCGATCGATGCCGAGGTCGATCGCCTCACGCACGCGCGGATCGGCGAGCGGATTTTTGGCCAATGCCGTGCCGTCCTTGTTGGACATCTGGCCGGCTGGCGGCGTGTCCCGCATTTCGAGTTCCAAGTTGAAGACGTAGACGGTGTCGATGGTCTGGACGTTCAGCTTGCTGTCGGTTTTCAGGGTCGCGACGTCGGTCGCAGGAACGCGCGTGATGATGTCGACTTGGCCGGCTTTCAGTTGCGCCACACGGGACGCATCGTTCGGGATTTCCTTGCGCACGTGCCGCGCCCAGGGCTCCTTTGGTCCCCAATAGCCATCGAAGCGATCGAGTACGAGATCACCTTTCGGCGTCCACGACACGTATTTATAGGGGCCAGTGCCAGTCGCGGCCTTGCCTGTATTAAAGGCCTCGTTGGCATTTTCCTTGGTCAGGCCTGCGGCTGCTTTCGACGAGACGATGAACAGACGGATGAAATCGTTGGGCAAGACGGGGGCGGGCCCGTCGGTGACGATATGCAGGGTCAAGGGATCGATGATCTTCGTCTCCTTGACGCGACGGACATAGATCGTGGTCGGGTTAGGGCCGGCGACGGTCGGAATCCGCTCGATGGAAAACTTCACATCCGCTGCCGTAAAATCCGAGCCATCGTGAAACTTCACGCCAGGGCGCAGCTTGAATTCCCACGTCGTCGGATCGATCGCTTTCCATGACACAGCCAATCGCGGCTCGAGTTCAAGACCGTCGCCAGACCAGACGAGCGTGTCGAAGACATGCTTCAGGGCTTCGGCGTGGGTACCGGAAGCGGTGAAGTGTGGATCGATCGAATCGGGGCCGCTGCGCGTGCCAAGAGTAAGTGTCTGAGCGTTTACGCCGATCGCACCGGTAGTTGCGACGACGACTGCGAGGCCAAGTGATCTGAGTTGTGACAGCGGCGACATGTAAACCCCTGCTGCGAGCGCTTCGCCGGCCGAGGGGCCGGACTATGCGAAGCGTAGCAGGCACGAGCGGGCTCGGGGAAGTGGGATCACGCGAGGCCACGCGCAAATCAGGGTTGCTTCACAGCAGCCTTGGCCACGGTGCCAGCAGGGGTGTCCGCACGCCGTTCTCCGGCACCCGGCTGATACTCCGCTTCCTTGCACGAGCAGCCGTGGACAAATTCCTTGCGATAGCGAAAGGCCGTCTTGAGCGCGGTATAGTTGGTGTTGCTCTTGGCCGAGACGGCTTGATCCACACCCGCGCCAGGGTTTTGGTGATAGTAGAGCTCGACCGGCGCCGCACACTTGGATTGGCACGCATCTGAATCGCGCTGGAAGTGGTTGGGCAAGGTGGAAAAGCTGACAGGGAAATAATACCCGTCGCAGAGCCGCACGCAGATCGTGCGATAGGTCGCGAACGGCAGCGATCCGAACTGATTGCCTTTGTGCCCACCCTCTTCTTCCGTCGACCACAGGCCGAAGCCTTTGCTGTCGAGCCGTCGCGCTTCCTCGGCATAGCGTTGGCCGCAACCGTTACGGGCAAGCTCGCGAATCATATCGTCGCGCATGCTGCGCTCGCTTCGCCCCGCGATCTGGCCGCGTTGCGTGTCGAGATCGCGAATACGATTGCGCAGTTGCTCGGCCGAATTGGCGGCGTTGCGGCACGCCGGCGTGTTTCTGAGCGATTTGGAAAATAAGAAATACTCGTAGCAGCTACCGGATTCGAGCTGTGTCTGCGCCTGTGCTTGCTGACGTTCCAGCAGGCGAATATCGGTCTCGAGGCGCGCCATCGCCTCACGTGGGTTGCCGGCGCCGCGTTGGCTTTCACTCACCAGCTGCTGTTCGAGTTGAAGGCAGATATTACCCGCCTGCCCGGGACGAGCCGCGCCGGGAGGACCGACTGGCGTGCCGACCGATGCGCCCGGCACCGGCGAGCCGGGGATTGGTGCCGGCGGCGGACCCCGATACACGGGTTCGCGCGGGCGTGGTGGCGCACTGTCGTTGTTGGCCCATGGCCACCAGCCCTGCGCATAAGCTTGCGGCACCGCGGTCGCGGCAAGCGCCAGCGTTACGGCACAGGCTGCCATCGACAATGCATGCGACCGCGTGAGGCGTAAGGTCATGTCCCGGCCAGTTGATCCCCGTCCGGCGGCACGACGGCACCTCCGGAATGCTGAACGACGTAAACCACTATAAGGACGCAGCGCCTCCGCGCCTATAGCGGCGAAAGCACTTGCCCACGCAAAGTTTTCAGGCGTCGAATGAGAAAAATAGCCCGCCAATGCAGCGCAAATGCGGCGAGACGAGCGGCGGCCTAGCGCCGCTCCACCGCACTGCACCGCGCCCTGCGCAGGGCGGCCTCGACCGCCGGCCCAGAGGCCGCTCCCTTATTCGGACCGCGCACGACGACCAGTCCTTCCCGTGAGCCACTGGTCACCTGCGCCGCATCGACGTCGGCTCGGCGCTGCCCCGGCACCGGGATGAGAAGTCGATCGCTGGCCGGAATGATGTTGAACACCGTCTCGACGATACGACCGTCCTGCCCCGGCACCGCATAGAAATTGTCGCCCGACGGGGTGTAGAGAGCAAGCGACCAGCCGGCCTCGGGCAGGGTCGCTGAAACGGTCACGGGACCAGACGTAATGTCGAAGCGGCAAAATGCATAGCGCATATCGGGCGACAGGAACGGCAAGGGCATGGCGCCGGTTGGATCCAGCGGCCAGATCTTCATCGCATTGGTCTCCAACTGCGCCTTGATGCGATCGAACGCACTCCAGCGGAACCAGGACGAACTCAACGCGGGGATTGCGAACGTGGTCACGATGTGGAGGACCGCACCGGTTACGAGCGCGGTGCCGAGCATGCCGATCGTCAGTAATGTGCGTTTAGGTCGTGTCCGCGCGACGATGCGCTCGGTCTTGAGGCGATCGCCGCGCCGCGTCGGCACAGACGCGGGCTCGACATCGCTGCGTCCGTCGGCAGGCGCAATGGGTAAATCGACCGACGCATCAGGGGCTGTCGAACGACCACGCGAGCGGGTGAACCGCGTGGTCCAATCCGGCGTCTTCCAGTCGCCTTTCGGCAGGGCGGCCGCTATCCGGGCTGCGATACCGACCGATGCCGCATCCGGTGATCCACTGCCATCGCGGCCGTCGGGCGGGCGGAGCGCGGCGTCGAGCTTGGCCTTCAGGGCCGAGATATCGGCGCGTTCCGGCTCCGACGTGGTTGGCCTATGCGTGCCTTGCTTGAACTCTGCGCCGTGATCGGCTGTTTTTTCCAGCGCGGGTTGCGCGTCCGGCGCACGCGGCTTGAGCATCGCCTCGACCTTGGCGGCCAAGCCGTCGCGCCCAGCTTTCAACGTCTCTCGATTGAGCCTGTCCAATCCGGCAGCTGATGCACCGGCTCGCACGCGTGCTTTCAGATCCGCCGCCGCCGCGGGAGCAGCCTCCTGCAACGCTTTCACACGCTGCGTGATCCGATCCTTGAGTGCAGCGGGTTTGGCTGCGTCATTCGATTTTTCAGACTGGTCCATGCTGTATCGGATCGAAGCCTCGAGGCGGTGACGTTCGGGCTCCCGCCCCGGTCTACCGCTCGCCGCCGATCGCATCCCCTTTTGTCAACGCGTGCAGCCGACCTTGCGCACGACCGGTAACGATTTCTGCTTTTGTTGATCGTCGAGAGACTGCTGCGTCCAGCGCGCATCCTGGACCATGAATGCAAGCGTGATGTTACCGGCGCCGGCTGTCGGCAACCAGTTGCCGGGACGGGCGTCGCGAGCCAGCACCACTTCGGCACGGCCGTCGATTTCGCGCACGATCGTCGCCGTATTGTAGGCGTGCCTTTGAGCCGGATTTCGAATGACGCTGCCGGCGTCGTCGAACACCGCAAGGCTCCACCATGCCGCATCGAGACCGTCAAAGACGATGCGATAGTCGCAACTCGAATGAATACGTCCACCATCTTCGTCCGTGCGCGCATGATACGTCAAGGCCAATGACGGATTGAACGGCAGCAATCCAAGGCGAACGTTGTGCGCCCGCGTGTATGGGTCGGTGTCGGGCCGACCAGCCGTCGGCCACGCCAACCACACGCCTTGTGTGGTCGTGGTCAGTCGAGAGCCTGAGTGGATCATGACCCAGGCCGAACCGATGCCGCCGACCAGCGCGATCGAAATGAACACGGCGAAGCGTGTGACCAGAGCGAGAATGTCGGCGATCAGGCCGAAGATGAAATGCATCGCCGGCTCACTGTCTGGCCGACGCCGGTCGATCCGGCGAGGCTGCGTCCGCCCGTCGATCCGGTACGGGGTTGGAAAGCGATCCTTGTCGAGCCGGCGCACCGGCAGGTGGCGGCGCAACGTCGGTTCCGGCCGTCTTGCGCAGTGTTTCCGACAGACGTTTCAGAACTTCACGCGTTTTATCCGGCATGATCTTGTTGCTGCGTTGGCCCGCCTGTGCCTGTGCCGCCGCCAGAGCCGGGTCGGTGCGACGCAATTGTGCGAGCCGTTCGCCCTCCTGCACTTGCCGCGGATGCGGCGTCAGTCCGACGATGGTCGGAATGTTCATGGTGCCATGGGCAACCGCCATATACCGCTGCCACGTCTCGGCGGGGATGCTGCCGCCCGTAATCCTGTTCATGGCACGGTTGTCGTCGTTGCCAAACCAAACCCCTGTCACCAGACTGCCGGTGAAGCCGACGAACCAGGCATCCTTGTAGCTCGACGAGGTGCCCGTCTTGCCGACCGCATGGGTGAAATCCAACGTGGCCTTTTTGCCGGTGCCCTCGGTGACGACCAGCTGCATCATCTGATTCATGTTCTCGACGCTGCGCCGCGAGATCACCTGTTTGGCGGCCGGTTCGTCGGTTTCGCGGGCGTAGATGACCTCGCCTTTCGAATTGAACATGTCGATGATCGCGTATGGCTTGGCCGTCTTGCCACCGTTGGCGAAGTGCGCAAAGGCCGCCGTGTTGCCAAGCGGAGAGACGCCACCGTCACCGAGTGCCATCGAACAGGTCTTCTTAATGCCTTCGACACCGAGCTTTTCGGTCATGGCGACGACCTTGTCTCGGCTATTGGCACCGAGGCGAAACAGGGACAATTCGACTGCGATCGTGTTCAGCGATTTTTTGAAGGCCTCGGCGAGCGAGGTCGAAGCACCCGAACCCGAACCGCCGTCATAATTCTTGGGTGTCCAGCCGAGCGGTCCGCACGATTGTGAGACTCGATCGGGTAGCCGCGTATCCTTTGTCAGCCCCTCTTCCAACGCGGCGGCATAGACGTACAATTTGAACGACGACCCGGGTTGGCGGCGTGCCATGGTGGCGCGGTTGAACTGGCTTTCACCATAGTCGGGGCCACCGACAAGCGCCCGCACCGCGCCATCCGGGTCCATCGACACGAGCGCGCCGGAGTTGACGTTGTTGGTCTTGCCGGACTGGCGCAAAGTCGACAACAGCGACTCCTCTGCGGCTTTTTGCAAAGTCATGTCGACGGTCGTGCGCACGGTCAGGACGGAATGTCCGCGCCCATCTGCGATCCGCACTGCTTCCTCGAAGGCCCAATCCAGAAACCAATCCGGGCTGTCGGGATTGCGGTTGTCGACCGGCTTGGCCGGGTTGAGCCGGGCCGAATGGACCTGCCCTGCGGTCATGTAACCGGCCTCGACCAAGTTCGACAAAACGTCGTTGGCGCGTCCTCGAGCGGCGGCGATGTTGGCGTGCGGCGCATACTTGGTCGGTGCCTTGAACAGGCCCGCGAGCATTGCCGCTTCCTGCAACGTCACCTCGCGCGCGCTCTTGCCGAAATAAAATTGGCTTGCCGCTTCGACACCGAACGCGCCCCCGCCCATATAGGCGCGATCGAGATAGAGTTTCAGGATCTCGCGCTTCGTGAACCGGCTTTCGAGCAAGAAGGACAGAAACACCTCTTTGATCTTGCGCTGAATTGAACGTTCGTTGGTCAAAAACAGGTTCTTCGCCAGCTGCTGCGTCAATGTCGAGCCGCCCTGCACGGTCTCGCCTGCGTTGACGTTGGTGATGAAGGCGCGCCCGGTACCGATGAAATCGACGCCGAAGTGATCGAAGAAGCGGCGGTCTTCCGTCGCCAACACGGATTTGATCAGATGATCAGGCAATTCCTCGAGCGGCACGGCGTCCGAGTGCAGGATGCCGCGTTTACCGATCTCGTTGCCATTGCGATCGAGAAATTTGACCGCGTATTTCACCGAATTGATCTTCGCTTCATCGAACTCGACGAAGGCCGGTACGGCCATGGCATAGAGAACGAACAAGCCGCCCGCACCCAGCGTCAGTGCTTCCGAAAACACCTCTGTCATGCCACGTTTCCAACCGGTCAGGCGGAAGCGCGCGAACCAGCTGGACGCCGCGTTGTAGCGATCGCGCGTTTCAAGCGCGCTCGAGGCGATGTTGCTGTCGATCCAGGCGTCGATCGACAAGCGCAGCGAGCGCCAGTTGATCCGCGATCCCTTGCCGCCCGCGCCGCGGTCGAACCAGTCGTTCATTGCCGGCCTCGTCACCAACCCGTAAGTCTTCGATTATCGTCGACGGCGTAACACAGCCGCCCGGAAGTTTCGAACTTCAGAGACGACTCGATCAAGGCAAAGTTTCGCCGTTGCTAACATACTCTGTCTCTCGCGCCGATATGATTTGACGACTCAATGGTTTGTGCACATGTCGCGGTGTGTCGGGTCGACATCGTGCGGTCCCGTCGTTCTTGTTATGTATCGAACGCTGTCGAAGGTGCGCGGTGCCGAAGCCATTCTGGAAGACCAAATCGCTCGATGAAATGACCTCCGAGCAATGGGAGAGCCTGTGCGACGGCTGCGGTCGGTGCTGTCTGAACAAGATCGAAGATGCTGATACGGGCGAGATTCATCTCACCAAGGTCGCGTGCAAGTTGCTCGACCTGGCATTGTGCCGCTGTTCGGACTATGCGAACCGCCAGCAGAAGGTGCCTGACTGCCTCCGCCTGACGCCCGACATGGTGCGCGACCTCTCTTGGCTGCCGTCCACCTGTGCCTATGTCCGGGTGGCTGAGGGGCGCGACCTTCCATCCTGGCACCCGCTCAAGACAGGCGATCGCAATTCGGTTCATGCAGCCGGAATTTCGGTGCGGGGATTTGCACGCTCGGAACGACGCATCAAACCCGAAAATTTCGAACGCTACATCATCCCGGATTTTCCCAAGCCATCGTCGAAATCCTGATCGCGCGTCTTCACGCCATTCCATTCATCATATCAGCCAGAACCCCCGCGACACGGTCTCGTGGCATTGTTTGGGTATGATCGCAGAACGTGTGGAAATCGAATTCGGTCGGTTGATCGAGGTCGTCGATGC
>JANOAW010001007.1:0-1706 GCA_031411355.1 Hyphomicrobiaceae bacterium
CAGGAACACCATCTGGTTGGCCGAATAGTCGGACGTGCGGAAGCCGAGATGCGTTTCGTAAAATGCCTTCAGTCGCTCCATTTCGGGTGTATTGAGCACCACGTGCGAGGCCTTGCGTGGTCGCGCCGTGGCATCGGTCGCGTCGCGGTTCAGTTCGACGTCGCAGGCAAAGCGCAGGCGACGATGATCGGGATCGCGCAGCACGAACCCATAACCGCCCCCCGGGGTGGTCAACGGCGCTGGTCGACCGAGCAGAGGCACGTTTTCACGAGCCAAGGTCGCGTACAATTGCTCTAGTCGCGCGCGGGAAGAGACACCGAAATCGACGTGGTCGATGCCGAAAGTCGTATCCTCACGCAAGCCGTAGATGAAAGGCTCGGATCCCGTGCCACGGAAATAGATGGTGCCGTCCGCCTCGGCCGCGACCGAGAGCCCCCAATTGTCGAGATAGAACTGCTTCGTGGCAGCGATCCCCGGCGCGCGCATCACGATCCCACGCAGACTGTCGGCACCGAGCCGTGGCGAACTCATGGACTGCTCCTCGTTTCGGTTCGATCCGTTATCGGCATGTATCCGAGCGTGCGAGACACCCGCTCGCCCGCGTGGCGAACGCTGGTTTCGATCTCGCGGCGCCGCGGCCCAGCGAAACTGGTCGACGGACCAGTGACGTTGATGGCGCCGACAATCAGACCCGCGCGATCGAAAACCGGTGCAGCTGCCGACGCGATGCCAGCTTCGAAATTCGAATCGCTCCACGCCAGTCCGGCGACCCGGTCGCCCTCGATCTGAGCGACCAGGGCGGCGAGCGTCGTCGGCGTCTTGTCGGTCACGGGCGCGAGGTGCGAGCCTTCGAACAGGTTCGCGATCGCCTCTCGCGGCATGAACGCCAGAATGATCCGTCCGAGTGTCGTTGCGTAGGCCGGCAATCGACTGCCGACACCGACATTGCTCACCAGATGCACATTCGGCGTCCGTCGCGCCACATACAGCACATCGGTGCCCGAGAGGACCCCGATGTGAGCGGACAGTCCAAGCGTTTCAGCGAGCGTGCGCAAGACGGGATCGCCGGCTTGTACGATGTCGCTCGACACCAGTGCCTGGCCTGCAAGGCCGGCAAGACCAAGGCCCAGTTTAAACCCGACGCCATCAGCACGGCGCTCGATCATCTGCTCGGCTTCGAGCGTCGCGAGCAGGCGGATGATGGTGGTGCGACTGAGATGCAGAGCACGCGCCGTTTCGCTGGCATTGGCTGCGCTGTCACCGGCCGCGATGGCGCGCAGCAGCTTGAACGCGCGTTCGACCGGCGGCACCGAATAGACGGCCGTCACGAGGCGCCTCCGACAAATCGCGAAATCGCGCCGATCACGGCATCGGGTGCTTCGAGATAGACGGCGTGGCCGGCGTCCGGGACCGTCACCAGATCGGCACGGACTGATTGCGGCACAGCCCGAGCTTTCAGAACGGCGTGCAACGATCGCGTCCCAGCCAACGGGGTCACAAGATCATCCATGCCCGAAATCAGAAGCGTCGACTGTGAACTGCGCGCCAGCTGCGTCGGCAGATCGCCGCCCGCCAGCACACGGACCGCGTCGGTGTGGCCGGGATCGGTCAGGGTCGCCATCACCTCGCGCACCGAGGCGACGGTCGAAAGGTTGCGCTCCGGGGCATGCACGAGACGCGGCGCGCGCTTGTCGGCAAACGCCGCG
>JANOAW010001008.1:0-5917 GCA_031411355.1 Hyphomicrobiaceae bacterium
ACCGTAGTTTTGGCTCCCGCTCCCATCGACGCGTCATCGCCTGCTCGATAAACCCAGCCAGATTTTTTGTCAGGTCGACCACTCCGGCATCAGATTCGACACCTGCCTTGTCGAGCAGTGGTCTGGCGGCTGGTGTGGTGCCGATGGCTTTCAAATGACCGAATGCATCCTTCGCGAAGTCGATGGCCGATCCGTCGCGCAGCAATTCCGTGCACCCCTCGTCCGATAACACGAAGGCGACGGCGTCAAACAAAACCGATGGAGTTCCAGCGAGTTGACCGTCAGCTTTCAACGTCGTTCCGTCCTGCAACGTCACGCCGCCCACTCTCGGCGCAATGATTTTCACCGACGCGCCTTTTGCCTCAATACCTTTCCGCAAGGCTTTGACAAATTTCCCATCGATGCCATCGGTGACCAGGATACCGATTGCACGACCAGCGAGAGTGTCAGGGTATTTTCCAATGATGCGCAACGCCGGCGAAACCGCCATTTGCTTTGGTTCAACGGCGGCCTTCGACTTGGGCGGTAGCTCGATATTCATGCCGTGCGACACCCGTTGAGCAAGTGTTTCATCAACATTTCGCAGGTTGGCTAAAACGCGCGTGCGCACATGGTCCAATGTCACCTTCGACAGCTCGAACACGAGGGCACTGGTAATGTGTGCCATCTCTACCTCGGACTGTGAGGTGTAGAATAAACGTGCATGGCTGTAATGATCAGCAAAAGTTTCAGGACGTAGACGTAGTTTCGATCCGTCAACGGAAACGCGTGCCGAACGAAAACCGCCAGCAGGATCCTCGCGGGGGCCAGCCACCTCGCCCGCATCCGCTAAACTATTCGGCTCATAATTCGCCCGCCCGGTAAAAACCTGGGTTTGCATTTGACCGTCGCGTTGCAAATTCTGGAACGGGCACCCCTTGGCGCGATTGATTGGGATCTGGTGGAAGTTGACAGTGCCCAGTCGTGAGAGTTGCGTGTCCTGATAGGAAAACAGCCGCCCTTGCAGGAGCGGGTCTTCAGACACATCAATCCCTGGTGGCATATTTGTCGGCAAGAATGCTGACTGTTCAGTCTCAGCGAAGAAGTTGTCCGGGTTCCGATCTAAAACCATTCGGCCGACAAAATGGATCGGCACGAGCTCCTCGGGGATGACTTTTGTGGCATCTAAGATGTCGAACGGGAGATCGTCGGCTTCTGCCTGAGACATCAGCTGCACGCCGAACTCCCATTCAGGAAAATTTCCGGCAGCGATTGCTTCAAACAAATCGCGTCGATGATAATCTGGATCGGCGCCTGCGATTTTCACGGCTTCGTCCCAGCACGTCGACTGAGTCCCAAGCTTGGGACGCCAGTGAAATTTCACAAACGTCGCCTCATTGCTGTCATTGATAAGGCGGAACGTATTGACGCCGAAGCCTTCGATCATTCGAAGTGAGCGGGGAATGGTCCGGTCAGACATCGCCCACATGATCATATGGGTCGACTCCGGCATCAGTCCGATGAAATCCCAAAACGTGTCGTGTGCTGACGCCGCCTGAGGATAGCCTCGATCCGCCTCCATTTTGACGGCGTGGATAAGATCCGGAAACTTGATCGCATCCTGAATGAAGAAGACGGGAATATTGTTGCCGACCAAGTCCCAATTACCTTCTTTGGTATACATTTTTACGGCAAACCCACGCACATCTCGCGGGGTGTCGACTGAGCCGGCTCCGCCAGCAACCGTCGAAAACCTCGTGAACACTTCGGTCCGAGCGCCAACCTCGGTCAAAATCTTGGCACGCGTATATTTTTTCAAGGAGTGCGTAAGTTCAAAAAAGCCATGTGCTCCAGATCCACGGGCATGGACGATACGCTCCGGAATTCTTTCATGATCGAAATGTTGGATTTTCTCCCGAAGAATGAAATCTTCCAGCAGCGTCGGACCTCGCTCGCCGCCTTTGAGCGAGTTCTGGTTGTCACTGATGGGGACGCCGTGATTGGTCGTCAGCCGGCCGTCCTGACCTGTCGCGGTCTGATGGATCTCGCCGCCGGTGCCGACGGTTGCCTCTGGTGCAAGTCGCGTTTGGCGCTTCGGCATATGTGACCTTCTCAAAGAAAAATACACGCCAATTGATTTTCGTCGATCAAGATCCGGCCACGCGCGCAGCGTGGCCGGTTTCAACAGGCGTTATTCCGACTGTTACTTGACCGTCTTAGTTACGTGGATCGCGTCAAGTCACTTCGAGGCGGTCTTGCCTTGGCTCTTGCCGTGAGCCTGCTTCGAGGCGTCGTGCGCCTTGTTGGATGCGTCGTGGGCTTTCTCAGATTGCCCATGCGCCCCTTTATTGTCGTCTTTTCCGTGATGATCGGCCGCAGCTCGATGGGATTTCGCGGCCTCATCGTGATGGTCGGCTGCTTTCTTGTGACTGTCGCGTGGCATATTCAATCTCCGGGTAAATTTCTCTGCAAGCTGCTCTTGGTTGCGGATTCGCAGAAGCAATTTTGTTTGCCTTGTTTTGGCTGACCCGAGGCAAACAGCTATAAACCTGGATCAGGAAGGAAACGCCGGGTGTAGATCCTGGTTCCGCGCGGGTCTCGTCGCGGAACGTGCCGAGCGTAAAGTTCCGTGGCGCTCTACGCATTCGGATTGGTCAGAAAGTTCGCGCTTGGTCGATCACTGACCAGTCTCAATCCGAACCCCGATGCATCTCAAATCAGAGCGCCCGGCGGCTCTTGATGGCGGCGGCGAGGGTGCCTTCGTCGAGATAGTCGAGTTCGCCCCCGACCGGTACGCCTCGCGCGAGCGTTGAAATCTTGATGCCCGACGGTGCGAGATAATCGCTAAGATAGTGCGCCGTCGATTGGCCTTCGACGGTTTGCGACAAGGCCAGTAGAATCTCCGCGACCGGGGGCAAGGCACGACTGATCAAACTGGCGATATTCAACTGGTCCGGCCCCAAGCCGTCGAGTGGGGATAGATGTCCGCCGAGCACATGGTAGCGTGCATTGAGGATGTTGGCCCGCTCGAGCGCCCAGAGGTCGCCGATTTCTTCGACGACCACGATCATTGCGGGATCACGTTGCTCATCGGCGCAGATGGTGCAGGGCGAGTGGGTATCGAGATTGCCGCACGTCGTGCACGTGACGATGCGCTCGAGTGCTTCCGTCAGCGCCCGCGCCAACGGCTCGAGAAGGTCCGTGCGCCGCTTGATCAGGGCAAGGCCTGCCTTGCGAGCCGACCGTGGCCCGAGCCCGGGCAGGCGCGACAGCAGATGAATGACGCGTTCGATTTCAGGACCGGCGATCTTCTTGGACATGGGAATAGCTCCTGGAGCCGGGCGTATGCGATTCTGCGCCGTTCGCCGAGATCACGCCGTCGTCCCATGGCGGCGCATCGACCGAGCGGTGCGTGCGAATCGATCGAGACGATAGGGCTCGGCGTCGACCAGCGCGGCATCGCCCGTCATGATGTCGGCTGCGAGTTTGCCAGCACCTGGGCCGATGCCGAAGCCGTGTCCCGAAAACCCCGCGGCGACGTAAAATCCCGGCACGCTGTCGATCGGGCCGATAACCGGCACCGCATCGGGCGTGACGTCGATCCATCCACTCCAACTGTCGAGGACATGGGCACCCGCAAACACCGGCATGATCGCCTGTAAATTCGCGAGCCCTTGACGCACGATCCGTTCGTGCGGCGCAGGGTCGAGCGCACGGACACGCTCGAAGGGGGAGGCCTCGTCGAGGCTCCATGCGCGAGGCATCCGCCATGCCTCGGCGAAACTGCTGCCGACGCGCAGGCGCAGATCGCGCCACTCGCTTTTCCAGGCCGGCAGGAAATCGGCGAACAAACGAAAGCTGTCGGGCATAATCTCTGAAATACTCGCCCCGCGTTGTGCCACGGAATACCCGCCGTCGAGCCGCTTGCGCGCGGCAAAGCCGGTGCCGCCGATGGTGATGTCGGGGCCGCCCGCGACAGGTCCTGTGCGCAGAACCGACGCAAGGATATTCAGTTGTGGCAGATCGATGCCGATGTTGCCGAGGAACAACCGCGACCAGGCGCCGCCCGCCAGCAATACGCTCGACGCTTTGATGGTGCCCTTTTCGGTGACGACGCCGGCGACCTTGCCGCCGACGGTGTCGATGCCGCGGACCGCGCAGGAGGTAAAAATCTGCGCGCCCGCGCGTCGGGCGAGGGCGGCGAATGCTGGCACGGCTTTCTGTGGTTCAGCTTTGCAGTCGCCCGGCGTATAAAGCCCGCCGTCGATATCAGTGCCGAGTTGGGGTACGAGCTTTTTCAGGTCGCGGCGGTCGAGCAGGCGTGTTTCGACTTGATAGTCGCGGCCGTGATCCGCCCATTTCGAATAGGTGTCGCGCATGTGCGGGCTATCGAAGACATACAGAATACCGGCACTGCGAAATCCGGTTTCGATACCCGGTTCTTGTGACAGCTCGGCCCATAACCGCTGGCTCTGCATGGCGAGCGGGATCTCGCGCGCGTCGCGCCCCATCACGCGCACCCAGCCCCAGTTGCGGCCAGATTGCTCGCCGGCGATTTCGCCTTTTTCGCACACGACGACGCGGTGGCCTTTGCGTGCAAGATACAGCGCGGCCGTGATGCCGATGATGCCCCCGCCGATGACGACGATGTCGGTTGCAGCGGGCAGCGATGTATCAGAGACGACGAGATCGGCTTTCGGCACCATCAGAAGCGGCTTTCCAGCGACGAAAGCGTTTATATGGCCCACGCCCCGCGCGCGGGCAAGCGTGTGTTGAATGGCGCGGCTTGGGTGGGCGGTTTTGGTGTCCGAAATATGCTTGTGGTGTTCGGTGTGAAATTATATAGGTTGCAGATAGCGTATTTACTTAATATGGCAGCTGCGGTCATGTGCAGATAATAAAATATTAATGTCGATGTGGCGTTTATTTCAAATCTGAGTATGACGTCTATCATGCGCGTGATCAGGATAATTCACTCGGACCGGTTGGGTTGGCTCCGCGTGCCGGATGCCTGTGACCCGTCAGTGACGAGGGCTATTCGGGCGCTTTCATATCGCGGAAGAAGCGCGTGGTCTTGCCGTCGATGGTCAGTTGGCAGGCATTGGCTTCGCCGGGCGAAGTGGCGATGCGGAGCGTATAGGCTTTGGTCCCCTTGGGCACCTTGGGGCCGGGGAACGCTGTCAAGGCGCAGGTGGCTTGTTCGAGGCCGGCGACGTCGATCTTGCTCGACTGAGGCACGGTCAAGCCGACGGCGCACGTGGCGCCGCATGGCGCGTGCAGATTGACGCGTGGCGGCTGGTCATCGGGGCCGAAGCCACGACGCCCCCTGACGAAATCGAAACTGACGTCGACTGCCGCTGCCGCAGCGCAGCGCCGCGATTGCTCCTGGCGGGCGACGGTGCGGCAGAGCTTGACCATCTTGCCTTTGTAAAAGCTCGATGCCCGCCCCTGATAGACGAAGCGATATCCGGCCTTGTCGATGAAGAAACACCTGTAGGCACCCGACGCCGAGGACGCCGCCGGAAAGGCCAACAGGCCCATGACTGCAGCCGACGCAACGATTTTCCCCATCGAACCAATCTCCGCGCAGTCGATCGGCCATCGACATCGCTGATCGATCAAGGCGGAAAGCTAGCCGATGTTTTGGCCAACGACAATCGGCTCTTGCCCGGCGCGCTTCAGTCGTCGACGCAGCGTCAGATAGTGCGCATCCAGAACTGCATGGGTTTTGACGTCTTTGCGGTCTCGCCGACGTCGGTCCAGGCGTAGTGTGCGACGAGGTCGGGTACGGGGCGATAGCCACGTTTATGCCAAAATCCGTCCAGCGGCCTGTAGTCGGGAGGTTTTGAGGGATGCCCGACCGGGCGGACCACGCCACAGAAAGCCGTATGCGTGATGCCGTCGACGGTGCGCGCGGCCGCCTCGCGGTGATCGAAGA
>JANOAW010001009.1:0-6016 GCA_031411355.1 Hyphomicrobiaceae bacterium
CCGCGAGTTCCGCCTGGCGGGCCCGTGTCACGCCGAGAAGACACGCCGCGATCTCGGCGCGACGCTTGTCGTCGGCAACGTCGGTCCAGGTGGCGGGGCAGCGCAGGTTTCGCTCGGCGATCCACTGCGTCTGCCGGTCGAGGACCACGCGCTTGGTTTGAGCGTCGAAGCGGTCTCGATACGTCCGGAATGTCGTGCCCATGCGGGTGTCGGCTGCGGCCGCCTCGACATGGATACATAGAATATCACTCTGAGGCGTGCGTTCATCTGGTGGCTTACGCGCATACTCCAGGCAACTGAAGCTGGGCACCGCACGTGCGTCGAACAAACGAACGGTATCCATCGCAACCTTGGGGGCGGGTGTGGTCGATGGCTCCGCGACCGCGGGCGCTGAGGCTATGGCCGTCCTGGCTCGGGCGGTGTCGTCGGCCGCTGGCTTACGGCGGACCTCGGTTTCGGCAGCTGTCCGTTCCGCTGCTCGAGCCTCGCGCTCCCTGGCGGCTTTGCCCTCCTCGACCTCGCGCGCCATCGCCGCGGCCGCACGCATGTCCCAGGTATCGAGCGTCGCGCTCGACCTGGCCTTCACCGACGGGCACGCGAGATGGCCTTGCAACGCGACGATCTGGGCACGCGCTCTCTCCCCCTTGCGGATCAGATCATCAAGATCGGCGGCTTCACCGATACAGGCGCTTTCGACCTGCAGACGAAGGGCGAGTTCTGCTCGACACGGACAATCGTCCTGGCACGACGTTTTGAGGAAACTGTCCACCTCGGTCACGTCGCTCGACTCGCGCACGATGGCACATTGTCGGACGAGGCGCGCCGCGAGGTGAGGATCGCGTTCCGGAAACGGCGTATTGAGCAGGGCGATAGCGGTCGTCGTGTCACCGTCGAGTGTCGGCGTCTGGGTACGATTGGCACGCGCCAAGCGTTCCGAGACGCGAGCGCTCACAAACTGGTGCAAGCTTTCCCCGGTGATGCGGCCGTCCGTGAGCGCCGCGCGCCCATAGAGCCCATCGAGGAGTGCGTCGGTAAAGGCGCCGTGACGGCGCGTAGCGTCCGACCAAGCCGGTTCGTTCGCAGCCGAGGCCCCGAGCGTCACCATGCGATCGCGTGCCAGCGCTTTGACTTTGGTGTCGGCCCCGATCAGGCGAGAGCCTTGCCACAAAGGTTCGTTGTTGCGGTCGACGCCCGAGAAACAGGCGTCGATGAGCAGCACGACGCGTCCTTGCGGCATGAACTCGCGCTGCGCGACGTTGAGCGCCAGCTGTACGGTCGTGATCGACAGGGCGGTTGCACCGATCGCATTCGTGCGCGTGTCCTGTAGGACGAAATGCAACTCGTCATTGCCACGTTCGGTATTTCGCGCGGAAATGCCGTGACCAGAATAATAGAAATAGATCGTACCGTCGGGGCGCCCGGCTGCGGCGCGCCTGAGATGATCGGTCAATTCACGTCCTGGCGTTCCATCGCGTTGAAACCACGCGTTTGCGTCACCCTGCGTCATGTCGTTGAAACGGGCTATTCCGGTCCGCGGAATATTCAGCACGCGCGGATCACCGGCGGCTTTTTCGATGGCATCGGCATCGCGATCCGCGAATTCTACGCTCGGCACCCCGCTCCGGTAGGCTTTGTTGGCAACGATAATGAACGCATCACCCGGAGCGGCTTGAAGTCGGTCGGAAGCTGCGCAAAAAACCAAGCAGGCGGCCAGCACCAAAGTCGACCACAGGCGCAGCGCCTGCATATGGCGAAGGACCCAAATCATAGCAGTATCCGTTTCCGACAGTCTCGTATTCAGTCTCGTATCTCGGTCTCAGTCTCGTATTCAGTCTCGTATTCAGTCGCGATTTCGACAGACTCGATGTTCAGGCGGCCTCGATGTTCAGGCGGCGGCCGCAAAACACCGTGCCGTCTTGTGCTCGATGACCACACGATGGCATGAGCGCGGCTTTTTGTCAGCCTGACAACAGCACCCCAGCCGCATTCGTGATCTCGATCAAGGCTCCACGACGACGTCGGCCCGGATCTCTTTGCCTTGAGCACGCAACGCCTCAAGCAGCGGCAACTTCACCGTGTCTGGGACAATCAGGCTCGCAGCCGCCCTCGGATCGGCTGCGGGAATGCCGAGTTGTTGAGTGCGCAGCAGGCGCTCGGCAACGTGATAGGCGAGCCACTGGCGGTGCAGCGGTTCCGGCAACGCGGCGTCGAGGGCGTGGCAGATGAACAAAAATTTGCCCGGCCTGCTGGATTGAAGTGGTCCCGCGAGATCGAAGTCGTCGCCTTTGAGCACATGACCGTTGGTGCCGTCGGGCGTCACGATGCGGGTCCGAATACTTGGTGCCGGCAGGACGATCTGCATGTCACCGTTACTCGCGTCCTGTTGATAGCAATACAGATGGCTTTGCTTGTGGACCTTGAGTTCGTAGCGGATCTCCTCGCCGACCTTGTAGCGCGGCTTGTCGGCTTTGACTTCGACCGGCACATTGGCTGGCGGCGCCGGCGCCGGATCAGCGGCCGGCAAAATCTCGACCCGGCATTTCTGCGAATTCGAGGCCATTTTCTCGGTCAACTGGCATGACGGGTTGCCGCCGCAGGCAATGCCGACCTCGGTCTCGGCCGCTTGCAGGGTATCCGTGGTTTTGCCCCAATTATGAGCGCCCCAACTGCGATCCACGGCGACGAACTGCACAAGCCCCCGCGCCCGATCGAGTTGCGCTTGGGCACGCGCACGACTGGCCGCATCCGTGGTGTTCCTGATGACGCTATCGACGGCCCGCATGCGCGCCTGCAACGCTGTCATGCGCGACCGCACGATGTCTTTGCGACACGCCAGCAATTCGTCGAACTCCTTGTCTGATTGTTGCCGACCGATCGGGCGCAACGACGTCGCACTGTGACAGCCGATACACGCGGACCGCATCCCGACCCCGGGTGAAATGTCCGCGCTCTCGCCGGTCGGCGCGACGCGTGACGTGTGCGACGAGACATCCCACGGCTTGCCGTAGTTGTCCGGGTTCGTATCGTAAGTGCCGTCGGCCTTCTCGGTGGGCTTGGGCGTCAGCGTGGTGCGCCCGGCGCGGTTGGCGACCGGCGCCATGTGGCAATGAACGCATGTGACGCCAGCCAGCTGCATTTTGCTGCCCTGATACATCTCTTTATTTGGCTGCAGCGCCGAGCCGGTGCCACTGTGGCAGGACTCGCACTGGCTCTCGGATTTGTTGGTCCCGTCGTGAACGGCTGAAGATTGTCGGAGCTGAAAACGATCACTATCGACGCGCTTACTCATGGGCGCATGGCCGCTGTGACATGTCAGGCAACTGGCCGCCCCGGACGTGAAGTGCGCGCTCCTGCTCATATCTTGCCACTGCATGCGGCCCTGCTTGGCCCAATCGTTTGGCCAGAAAGATGCGGGCGACTGCCCATGTCCGCCGAACGAGCGAAAGCGCGCCGACAAATCCGTGTCGCCGGGCAGAAAACCGCGGTCGCGCGGTTTGCCTGACGCTGTCGGCAGCACGTGTGGAAATGCCAGCGGACTGGCTGCCTGATGAGCACTCGCCGACGTCCCCGGCGAGACCGGATTGGTCCCGCGTGTGTGGCACTGGCCGCACATCATCGATTGCTGCAACGGCGACAGGTGCTTCAATGGATGCACGATTCGACCTGGGACCAGCGGCTTTGGCTTGGCCGGAATGACGAGGCCCGCATCGGTCCGTTCCGATTGCGCCGCATTGTGACTGCTGCCGGGGCCGTGACAGGCTTCGCAACCGACACCGAGTTCGGCACCAGTCCCGGCCGGCGCCGGACGCGAACCAGCGAGCACACCGACTTTGTCGACACCGGTCGCAATGCCGTTGCCGGTCATGGCCCAGCGCAGTTTGCCCCCGCTGTCCAAGCGCTCGAACCGATAGCCGGTCGTATGGCAGCCCATGCATTGGGCTTCGGCGAAGCGGTCGGGCGGTAACTGCGCATCCGTTCTCGGTTTTGCATTCGTGGCTGTGCCGCCCCGAAAGAAGACCCAGTTCTGTGGTTGCGGGTTGCCGTCGATCTGCCAGGCGGCCACGCCCGGCGGACCAGCCCGCCAGCGCAAAGGCGCGGGAAAATAGGTGTTGCCGACCTTGACGTGGTACATCTGCTCGAGATTGCCACCGATCACGAGTGCGACCTGGAATGTCTGTGAGTCTCCAGGCGTGCTCGGATCACGGACGGTGAAAAAATACCCGGCCGCCTTCGTCACCGGATGCACCGTGGTCGGCTCGACTTCGAAGTTGACCGCGCCGAGCACTTTGTCGTCGGTCTCGAGTTCCGCCCTCACCCGCTCGAATTTGATCGGCTTGCCGTCGAAGGCACCGATGACGATGTTGTCGGCGCCGCGGGCCGACGGTGCGTTTGGCGTGCGGTACATCTTGGCGTGCCACGTGTTGGCCCACTCGTGCTGTTGTTCGCGATGGCAGGCCGTGCAGGAGGCGCTGCCGACATACTCCGCATTGGCGAAAAAGCTCTGGCCCGACGTAATCATGCCGGCGTTTAAGCGCTCGAGCGCTGCGATGGCGCTTTCGGGCGTATAAAGTCGAGTGGGTGTCTCGGACGTCGCGATTGCTCCCGCAGCACTTCCGGCGCGGCGGATGACGAACCCGCGCGTATCCCAGACCGACCAGACATGCACGGCCGTCGCGAGGGTTGCCAGCACGAGCAGGGGCACATGAAACAAGCGCCAACGTGCCCAGAGCTGTTCGAAGATCGACCGTCGAGCTGCATGCCGGGCGATCGCGAACGAGGCGGCCAGATTGGCGCCGACGAGACGACGCTGGCGCCGGTATTCCTCCTGCGGCCACGAAAACCGTTGCTGCGCATCGGCCAACAACGCGTTCATGTCGCGATAGAGTTGGTGGTGGTGGAGCGCCAGACTGTAGGTTTTTCGCACACCGTCGACGAGGCCTAAGCGCGACTCCGGCAGTTCGTTGGCTAGTCTGTCGAGGCGTCCGACGAAACTGTTTGTCGCCGGTTCCGACGCTTCGAGGGCCTTGATGTCGACTGCCAGCTGAGCGAGATGTTTACGGACGTCGATCCGTGTCCTGTAAAAGTCGACGCTGGCGCGGGTATAGACGAAATGGCCGACGAACCCGCTGATCGCAATCAGCACAATCGCCCAGAGCGCCGCGCTCGCGTTGATGTCTTTCAGGCTGGTGCCGAAGTTGGCATGATACAAAATCAGGATCGGCCCAAGTGCGCCGATCACCATGTGCAGATGATACCAGAACCGAACGCTGATCGACGGGAAGCGTCGCGCGAGCCGTTTGCGCACCGGGTAGAACACCAGGAATGCGATCAGCACCGCACCGGTGACGCCGAACCAGAACCGAAGACCGCGTCCGAACTGCACGTCGACCATCATGCGCGTGATGGGCGCACTGTCGAAGTTGCTCTTGAGAACGAGGCCCGGAACGAGCAGCGCAAACGCGATGGCGATATAGATCCAAGCCGTGCTTTTCTGCACGGGGGGCGACGTCGACGCTGTCTCCTGGACCGGTGGCCGCGCCAGTCCGAACATCGACATCATTTTATGCAGCATCGTGAGCGCTCCAATATGTGTCTCGCGGGCTGGAGAAAGCGGCAGGTGCATCGATCCGGCGACCACAGCCCCGACGCGCGCGTCGCCCTCGTCGAAGTCCGGTGTTACATCGTTCCATATTTCGTCTCGACGAGAACACCAACATCGCGGAGCAGCGCCAACGGCAATTGACCGCCGGCACAGACGATGACCCCATCGTTGGGCAAGGTGCGACTTTCCCCGTCGACTGCCAACTCCACACTGCGCGAGGTTATGGTCTTGACGGTCGATTTGCGCACGATGGTTAACGCCCCACGGCCTTCGGCGTCGGCCAGCCGCTTGGCCGCTGCGACCCCGACTCGATCGAACGTCGCCGAACGATAGCTCAATGTCACGCGCGCGCCGGGTTGCGCGGTCAAGTCGAGCGCTGCTTCGACGGCTGAAAGGCCACCGCCGACGACGAGC
>JANOAW010001010.1:0-5178 GCA_031411355.1 Hyphomicrobiaceae bacterium
ACCTGTCAAAATGGGCAATCAGCGCATCGTGATGCTGTCGCAGCCAGAGCATTTCAAACATGTTCTGGTCGCCAAGGTCGACGACTACGTGAAATATTTTGATGGCCTGAAGCCGATCTTCGGCAAGAGCATGATCACGCATGACGGCGCGCTGTGGCAAAAGATTCGTATGCCCCAGCAGCCGGCTTTCCACCCCGACATGTTCGCCGAGTATATCCCTTATTTCCTGGCCGCAATTCGCAGCAAGACCGATTTGTGGTCAGCCTATGCCGAGAGCGGCGAGACGTTCGAGATGGTCGAACAGACTTGGACGCTCGCAGCCGACATGATCTGCAAGGCCTTGTTCGATCGCGACATGCCGTTCAATCCGCACGTCGTGTTCAAGTGTGTGAAGACCTACACCGACGTCATGAACCACAAGGCCGTGCGCGCCAAGGTCGTCGCCGGCGGCGATTTTGAAATCGGTGAAGAGAGCACCGCCAAGGCCATGAAGGTCTGGTGGGACGTGCCGCCCGAAGTGTTCGCGGCCAACCCGCGCGATGCGCGGGAAAAAACATTGCTGTCCATGATCCAAGCGGCCGTCGACGATCCGTCGGTGCCGGATTTCGATCGCCAGCAGGCGCTCGATGAACTGAAGCAATATCTGTGGGCCGGCACCGAGACGACAGCACTGACGTTGGCTTGGGCAATGTATGAATGCTCCAAGCGGCCCGAGATCGCCGACCGCATCCGTGCGGAAGGAGCCGAGGTGTATGGCGACCGCGAGCCGACTGCTGCGGATTATGCCGGTCTCGCCTACACGCGCGGTGTCATTCAGGAGACGATGCGCATGTACCCGCCGATCTGGGGGCTCATTCGCGAGGCGACCAAGCCAGACGTGATCGAGGGCGTCGAGATCAAACCGGGGGATCGTATCGTGCTGTTTGCCTACGGTGCCCATCACTCCGAAAAACACTGGGATGCACCGTCCGAATTCAGGCCGGAGCGCTTCATGGGTGAGGCGGCGAAAAAGCGGAAACCGTACACCTACATTCCCTTCGGCGGTGGCAAGCGGTCGTGCATCGGCGGCGCCATGAGCCAAGTCGAGAACACGTTGGCCTTGTCGATGTTGTTGCGCCGCTTCCAACCTGAATACGTGGGCGTCGAACCACCCGGCATCAACGCCACCGTCACCCTTACGCCCAGAGGCGGCCTGCACTTCCGCATGCACAAACGGCAAAGCGCGCCGGCGTCGACGTGATTGGTCGTCACTCACGGCGACTCAATCTGTCATGGCCAATCATGTCATGGCCACAGGGCCAGGAATGCGATACGCGGGCGCGGGACGACCACGCGCCGCAGGAGACTGCTCATGCCGATGCAAGCCGACGAGATCGAGCGCCTGATCAAAGCCACGTTTCCCGATGCGGACATCGAGATCCGGGATCTTGCTGGCGACGGCGACCATTATGAAGCCACCGTCGTCTCTTCGGCGTTCAAGGGCGTGCCGCGCGTGCGCCAGCATCAGATGGTGTATGACTCACTCGGCGGACGCATGGGCGGCGTCCTGCACGCCTTGAAATTGTCCACGGCGGCGAAATAGCTGCCTCAGGCCGCGTCGACGGGTTTCAACAGCACGCGCATATCTTTGGCCGTGCAGAACACTTCCCCGTCGGCGAGCACGGTTCCATCGGCTTCGGCGAGCTTCAACTTGCGGGCGATGACACGCTTGATGTCGATGACGTATTCGATGCGCTTGATGTCGGGTGTCACCTCTTTCATCATTTTGACCTCGCCCACGCCCGAGGCGCGCCCACGGCCGGGCAAACCGAGCCATCCGAGAAAGAAGCCGGTCAACTGCCACATGGCGTCGAGTTCGAGACAGCCCGGCATCACGGGGTCGCCCTTGAAATGGCAGGCGTAAAACCAGTCGTTGGCCGGATTGCCGGCGATGCGCATGGTCGCACGCACCTCACCCTTGCCATGTGCGCCACCGGTTTCGGCGATGTTGGTGATGGCCTCGAACATCAACATCGGCGGTAATGGCAACTGCGCATTTCCAGGTCCGAACAACTCGCCGCGCCCGCACGCCAGAATGTCCTCGTATGTGAAACTTGATTTGCGGGCGGTCATGCGTCCAACCTCTGGCCAGTGCTGCGATGAGCGCTGTCTAGCATGCACGATCCAGGTGCCAAAGAGACGAGTTTCAGGCCGCATTCGATGGCGGCAATATCCGCGTGCATGAAAAGCTGCCATCGTTGCGCTTGCAGCCGATCCGATCGAGACCGCCCATCATGACCGCGACCAATTCCCCACCTCCGCGCAGCCGGTCTGGCTGCTTGTGGGCCTTCACCGTCCTGGTGCTGATCATCGTCGGCGGCGGTGCTGTGATCGCCGGTGGCATGGCGTGGTTGTTCAACAGCTTGACGAAGAGTGAAGCCGCGCTTCAGGCTTTGAAGCGCGCGAACGACACGCCGGCCGTGAGCGCCAAACTCGGCACACCCATTGTCCGCGGCACCTTTGCGACCGGCAGTTACGCAATCAATAGCAACGGCAGCGGCGAAGCCGACCTCGATGTGCCGGTTTCAGGCCCGAAAGGCAGCGGCAGACTTTTGATCGTCGGCAAACGCACCGATCATCGGTGGTCGTATTCGCGTATCGCCCTGGTGCCAGCGGACGGCACGCCGGAAATACCTGTGCCCTGAACCTCTTTTACGGCAATGTCACAGATCCGAAGCGGATATCCTCCTCCGGCTTAATGCGGCCGAGCAGACCCGAGTTGCGCAAACGCGCCAAATGCAGATCCACGGCGGCGCGATCGGCGCAGGTGTGGAAAGCGCCCTTGCAGTGCTCGCGCAGATCACGCTTGTCGGCGAACACGGGGTCGAGTGGCAATCCCGCCGTCTCCAGAAGTGTGACACCGAGGAAAGCGACATCCAGTACCGCGACGTCTGGCAATGGTATGGCCGCCACCGTGTTGATCGGCGTCACGGCATAGAACGTCTCGTAAAGTGGCCCGGCCCAATCCGCCGCGTCGTGCGCAACACCGGCCCGCGCCAGCGCCGACCGAGTGATGATCGGGTGGTGGTCGCCGAATTGCGCTGTAAGCACACGCCGCCCAAGCTGCCGGATGTTGGTGAGATAGGTCGCGTAATCGTCCTGTGCGAGCGTCAGGCGCCGCAGGTATTCGTCGGTCGGCGCGTCATTGCCGAACGGCTCGCCACGGACGATGCGGCCCGGTCCGGCGCGGTAGGTGTAGGGTGAATGCGCCACCGTGCTCATGACGAACAGAAACAGCGGCCGGCCGTCGTCCTCGATGTGCTTTTTGTAGAGCTCGATCGCCTTGTCGAAATAGAAGGCGTCCATTTCGTGTGCAGTCGGTGCGCCGAGTGTTTTGGCGTCGAGATAGTCTGAAAAGCCCATCGACAACAGAAACGGCCCCTCGTTGACGAACCGGAACCAACCGGGTGACAGCGCGACGGTCCTGTAGCCGCAGCGCGCCAGAGCGGCCGGCAGCGTGTGGTGCAGCCCGTCGCGCAGCAGCATGGTTGCGTACGGACGTTTCCAGCCGAAGTCGGCCATCGACAAACCCGACAGCATGGACGCGTAGCTGATCCAGGTGCCACCCGCATGTGTTTCGACGCGCGCCCGATGCGTCCGGCCGTCAAAGGATTTGAACCGTTCCGACAACGCGGCATCGAATTTCCAGCCGGGGATCTGCTCGGGTGGAACGGCCGACTCAGACAGTGTCAGCACGATATCCGGGCGCTGCTTATGGTCTGAACACAGCCGCGGAAGCGAAAACGAGGGCGCCGCAGCCGCCGGTCGCGAGACGGGCGTGTCTTCGCCGAGACGGGTCAGGTCGACGAACGACGCAAAGAACGACGAGACAAAATGCCGATCCTCGATGTGATAGTTGAAATCGCCGGCGTCGTGCGGCAGCGTGAGTGGCAAGCCAACGGCGCCAAGTGCCAGTACCACGGCCCCACGACGGCGAACGCCGCGGCGTGGCCGTTCCATGGTCCACACCAGCGCCAAACCGGTGACCGCCGCGATGCCGACCAGAACCGCGGCGATCAGCAGACGTGGGAACGATTGGGCGAGAAACACAAAGGTTTCCCAGCGTGCAACGTAGAACCAAAGATCGAAAACGTGCGCGTTGATGGTCATCCACTTGAATTTTGCGATCGACGCCACGGTCGACAGAGCCATCAATCCGGATGCGGTAAGGACGGAAAAGAGCATGCGCCGGCTGAGCAATGCGATCGTTCCGATCAGCGCACACCAACACACGATGACGAACGGTAGCGTGTCGACATCAGCCTCGACGAACCCGAGCCCCATCAGCATCAGAGCTGCACCGACGGCGAGAGCAATCGAGTGGACGCCGGTGAAAATCGGAGAACGCAATCCATCCACATCGGATTTCGGCCGCAAGTAACTCCGTCCTGCGGCGCGCATCGGCATACAATGTGGACCCGATAAGGAACGTATCCGCGAGAGCTAAAGGTGATTCGGTTCGCAAATCCTTAATGATGGCAGTTGACGCAATTTTTCGGGCTCAGCAGAAGTCGCTTGATCGTCCTCTCGCACGCAGGTCCCGATGCCGACGTTGACGTTGACCCATGTCGCATTGTTTCTGGCGGCCGCTGCCATCGCCGCTCCGCTGGCTAAGGTTCTCCGCATCGGTACGGTGCTTGGCTACCTGATCGCGGGTGTCCTGATCGGTCCCTTCGGGCTTGGTGGACTGTCGTCGAGCCTCGGCATCAAGGATCTGTACAGTGCCCAGTCCATCCTGCATCTGGCCGAATTCGGCGTCGTGCTGTTGTTGTTTCTGATCGGCCTCGAACTGCGATTGAACCGCTTATGGGCCATGCGTCGATCCATTTTCGGGGCCGGCGGCCTGCAGGTCGGCGCGACCGGTTTGGTTCTGGCGCTCATCGGAACGATGTTCGGCTTGCAGTTTCTGCCAGCGCTTTTCACCGGTCTCGCATTGGCTTTGTCGTCGACCGCGTTCGCATTGCAGGTCTTGGAAGAGAACGGCGAGTTGACGGCGCGTCACGGGCGGCTCGGCTTTGCCATCCTGCTGTTTCAAGACATTGCCGCCATTCCTTTGCTGGCACTCGCGTCCTTGTTCGCTGTTTCGAGCGGCGCCAAAGGTCCGGCATTCGGTGCCGTCGACATCGCCAAGGCCGCAGC